>CALKDV010000390.1 GCA_938084085.1 uncultured Nannocystaceae bacterium | reverse complement strand
GGCGACGGCGACGGAGACGGAGACGGCGATGGAGACGTGGAAGAGCCCACGGCCATCGGGGCGAGCTTTGTCGGGTGGACGGCCGAAGATTTTCAACCAAACAGTTGCAACTACGGAGCAACCTATGGGTTGCAAGACGCCTTTTTAGGCACGGTGACGGTGGTCGTGCTGTGGCGGGCCACCTGCGGCTACTGCCAAGGGCAGGCGAGTAAGTTTGAGGAACTAAGAATCGAGCTCGACCTGGAAGGGCATGAGGTCTATTTCGCCGGGCTCAACCAGGTGGGGTACGAGGCGCCTGAGTATCAGGTCCAACTCACGGATCGCTGCTCGTTCCCGCTGTTCCAAGGCATGGAGGGCAACGACCTTTGGGCCCAGCAAGGTGGGATCAAAGACTCCCTGTACATCTATGGAACCGACGGGACCCTGGCGGATTACATCCCCCCCACGGGTGAAATCTCCACGAATATGAGCACCGAAGAGGGCTACGCGAACGTAAAGAACGCGATCCTCGCGGTGTTGCAGGGCTGAGGTCCGATGCGTTTCTCCGGGGTGTTCGTCGCAGCGAGTCTCTCTTTGTCGGCATGTGGGAGCGAGGCGCCCACGGCAAAGGAGCGGGGAGCCGTGACCTACGCCGAGTATTGCGCGCCGTGTCACGGGCAGGAGCTTGAGGGCTACGCCGCCGACAACGCCAACGCCTTGTCCAATTCGAATTTTCTGTCACTCGCGACCGACGCGTTCTTACGGGATGCCGTCATCTACGGCCGACCGGGCACGCCCATGTCCGGGTGGGGAGAGGCGCGGGCGGGCCCGCTCAGCGACGCGGAGGTCGACGACGTGGTTGCGTTCGTACGCAGCTACCAGAGCAGCCCGAGCCAAGACGTGCACGGCGACACTGTGGAGGGCATCGCGACCAAGGGGCAGGCGGTGTGGGGCGCGGCGAAGTGCGATGAGTGTCACGGGGAGTATGGCCAGGGGGGAGGCGTCGCGCTCAGCGTGAACAACCCGTGGTTCCTCGCCACCGCGAGCGACGGCTACCTGCGCGAGAGCATCCGGCAGGGGCGACCGGGGACCACGATGCAGGGCTTCGAGGGGGTGCTCGGCGAGATCGAGATC
Organism: uncultured Nannocystaceae bacterium; assembly: GCA_938084085.1. Classification (GTDB taxonomy): domain Bacteria; phylum Myxococcota_A; class Polyangia; order Nannocystales; family Nannocystaceae; genus JAAZXR01. The sequence continues at coordinate 4,629 of CALKDV010000390.1, read as the reverse complement.
GATGATTTGGTGGCCTTGATTCGAAGCTGGCAAGTGCCGGTGGACGACACCCCGCTGCCGCCGTTTACGCCCACCTTTGATCCCTCACGGGACATCCAAAACCCCGGCGGCGGGGCTCCCACCTGGTCTCTCATCGACGACCGATTCATCGGTGTCGACGCCGTGAAGGCGGCGCTGGACGCGGGGCGCGAGATGATCGTGTTGGACGCGCGCGCCCACAGCGACTATGTCGATGGGCACGTGACGGGGTCTGTCTCCATTCCGTTCTACGACCTCGACCTCGTGATCGATGCGTTGCCGAAGGACGTATGGATCATCAACTACTGCGGATGTCCCCACACGGTGAGCGGGCTCAGCTTCGACGCGTTGGCGGCGGCAGGATTCACCAACATCGCGGTGCTCGACGAGGGCTACTACGTGTGGGATTCGTTGGGCTACCCCACGAGCCAGGGCGAGTGACTCGCGTCATCGTCGGTCGCGCGTTGTCGTCGGTGCCCGTCTCCTTCTCAAAAACTCGCCGCGGGCCGCGGGGCCGAAGGGGCGCAGGAACGACGGAGGGGTGTGGTAGCATCTCCCAATGATGAGCTGGTATCGACATATGGTGGCGCTTGGCTGTATTGGCGCCGCTGGCTGGATGGCGGGGTGCACTTCGAGCGCCTCCGCCACTGGGGAGGACGGGGACACGGGCGGAGCCGAGGATGGCGCGCTCCCAGGGAGCTGCGCGAGAGCGATGCCTGCGGCGCTCACCACCTGTATGCGTGATTTCGCGACGGGGCTCGCGAACTGCTACGAGGCGGGCGCGGGAGCGTGTGGCGTAGACGCTGCCGACGATGTCCTCGACGCGCTCGAAGCCAGCGTCCTTGACGCGTGTGCCGATGAGGGGGCTTTTGGGTTGGACGCGAGCGCGCTCGCGGGACGGCTCGCGAACGCGTGTGCGTCCGAGACATCTTCGCTCGCATGGCGCGGCTATGGGGGTCCACAAGGTGACCCGTGGAGCGGGCTCCCAGAGGACACGCGCGCGTGCCTTGGCGGCATCGCTTTTTCAGGTGTCGTGGGCATCGAGGCGGGACTCGGACGGCTCGATAGCTGCGCAGCCGCTGGAGACTGCAGCGCGGAGACCTTGAACGCAGCGCGCGACGACGTCTTTGCCGCCGTCGACGCGGGGCTCACGGATGATTGTGGCGGGACCAACCTCGTCGCGACCATCGCCATCGATGAGGACACGTACAAGACTCGGGCGGCGGATCAGATGGAGTGTCTCGCGGCGGTGGCGATCCCAGATCTCGACGGCCTCACGCTCAACTGCGGCCCCTCCAACGCGGACTTCACGGCGCCGCGCGGGGAGTGGACGCAGGTGGTGGTGGACGGAGAAAAATGGGGGACCTTATGTGGCGACGGCACGGACTACGCCTTTCAAATTCGCCTCGCGCCGGAGGGGGCGCCCCTTGATCGCATGGTGATCGGGCTGCAAGGTGGGGGCGTGTGCATCTTCGAGGACGACTGCAGCGCCAAGCTGGCGTCGGCCCCTGGATTGTTCAACGCCCTCGACGACGAGCCCTACGGGTTCGGAATCGCCTCGAATGATCCGGCGGAGAGCCCCTTCGCGGACTGGACCAAGGTGTATCTGCCCTACTGCAACCAGGACGTGTTCGCGGGCGGCGGGGTGGTGGAGGTGCTTGGTAACCTCGAGTTGCCGCGCTACGGCGCGGTCAATCTGCGCGCGGCGCTTCGCATGGTGCGCGACGTGGTGTGGAAAGAGATGGACGCGGAGGGCGGGGCAGGGTTTCGGCCGGACCAGGTCCTCGCGTTGTTCGGAGGATGGTCGGCGGGCGGCTACGGGACGCTCTACAACTATCACTGGCTCCTTGACGACCTACAGTGGCCACGCACGGCGGCCTTCCCCGACGCGGGCATGGCCCTCGACAACGGTGAGCTGTTCGGGGTGGCCGCGCTCGGTCAGGTTAAGATCCCTGCGTGGGGGACCCAACCGTTGCTCCCGCCCTATTGCTTCGACGGCGGGTGCGCCGTGGGCCCCGTGCTCTACGACGCGATCTCACCGCGACTCAAACAGTCGCCCGAGCAGCAATTTCTTATCGTGAGCAACCCCAAGGATGACACCCAACAAGGGGACGCCTACTTCAGCGACGAGGCCACGTGGATCAACACCATGCGCCAGTCGGTGTGCGACACCCGGGATCTCCCGGGGATCAACTACTACCTAACGAGCGTGTCCGATCAGAGCATCCACGTCGTGTCCATTCGACCCGACCTGTGGGCCGGCAGCGTCGACGGAGAGGCCATGAAAGACTGGTTTTGGCGGGCGATGACCGAGCCGGACACAGTCGAGACACGGGTAGAGGAGGCAGACTTTGTGACCGCGATCCCTGGGGTGCAGCCCTATCCGTGCGCGGTGGCGCCGTAGGCCGACGCGCGCCGCACGTTGGCGCGACGGAGTTCTCTGGCGGTCCTCAGATGTTGGAGAATCGTGCGTCGTAGGGGTCCTTGAGGTAGCCGGCCTCGAGGATGGCGCGGATCTCTCGAATTCCATCGGGCACGCGTTTTGTGATCTGAAAGCCAAGCTGCTTTGTGATCTTGTCAAAGTTCACCCGGTAGTCGCGCGGGTCGTCGTCTTTGGGGACGTACTTCACCTGAGCGGCGGGGACCTGCTCCACGATCGCGTCCACGATCATTTTCTTTTGGTAGTTCTCCTCGGTCGCGCCGACGTTGAAGACCTCGTAGGCCACCGCGGTCTCGTCCGCCTCGATCACGGCGATGGCCGAGCGTGCGAGGTCGGTGACGTGGCAATAGGGGCGCCAAAACTGCTCGCCAAAGATCAGCAACTCTTTACCGAGGACCAGCTCTCGGGTGAATTCGTTGACGGTGAGATCAAAGCGGATCCGGGGAGACATGCCGTACACGGTGGAGAACCGCAGGCAGGTGGGCTTGGTCACGCTCGTGCGAGGCATCCCCAGCAGCGTGCGCTCGAATTCCACCTTCGTCTCGGCGTAGATAGACAGGGGGTTGAGGGTAGAGGTCTCAACGACGTAGGCCTCCGCGTCGTCCATCCGGCCATAGTTGGAGCAGGTGGAGGCGAACACGAAGCGCTGCACGCCGAGCTCTTGCGCCACGCGAATGAGGGTCTGGCTGCCTTCGAGGTTGGTGGACCTCGCCACCTCGGGTTCGAGCTTGCAGGCGGGGTCCCCAACGATGGCGGCCAAGTGCACGACCGCGTCACACCCGGCCATGGCGGCGCGCACGTCGGCCTCGACGCGGATGTCGCCCTTGGTGAAGCCAAACTTGGGGTGCTCACGGACCTCGAGCAACGATTCGCCTCCGGAGCGCAAGCAGTCGAGCACCTCGACACCGTACCCTTTGTCGAGGAGCAGACGCACGAGCACCGAACCGATATAGCCTGCTCCGCCGGTCACCAACACTCTTTGAATCTGCTGTGTCATCGTTGTCCCCGTTTTCCTTGTTGCCCCGTGCATGAGCGCGTTCGAGCGCGGGATTGTGACCCGAGCGTGTGTGTGATCGGTGGCTGATTGTCGTGACGGCTTCGACGCGACCCCACCGAATTGCCGTGATTTTACTCGTCGCGTTGTTTGCACGCAAGAATGCACCCCAAGTGGAGCCCGGAGGTCCAGTCAGGCTTGGAACGACGCTTGCGTGTCCGCGTCTCGACCGTGAGCGAGGGGGCACGCTTCGCTCACGGTGGCGCTGCGTGGATTCAGCACGAGGCATCTCCCGTGTCTGGATCGTGTCCCACGAGTTGGAGCAGCGCCGCCCGTCATCAACACCGGCCACACACCGCCGCCTTCGGTCGACGTCGGCGCGCTCCTGGGCGAGCCCGCGGGGCCTCGCACTCGCCGATCCGACACGGAGACGCTCGATACTCTCGGCGACGAGCCCGTGGAGGTGGGGCACGCAGCGGTAGCTTGGCGAACGATGGAGAAGCAGCGCCGCGATCCCTTGTGCCGCGGGTGGATGATGGATGGTGGATGGGGGGCGAGGATTCGCTGGCGTGGTGATGGTCATGGTTGGTCCATCACGCCCGTCGTCCATCACCAGGATGGGGAGTCCCGCGAATCGCCGGGGGAGGGTGTCGGGGACGGGCGGCGGTCAGATGCATCGAGACGCCAGAATGTGTAAACTGAGGGGGGGTGGAGGACTTTAAATGACCGCGGCGCCCGAGCAAGCTCGCGAAGGTCGTGACGCAGCGAGCTTTGTCGCGATCTTCGCGGGCATCGGCGCAGCCGGATGTTTGATGGACTTTTGGTGGGTGGGCGGCGGGCCTTGGGTGGCGTGGGGTATGGCGCTCGGGCTTGGGTGTGCCGGAGGAGCCTTGGTCGGGAGCTTGTGGTACGGATTGTTGGAGGTTCCCGCGCGGCTGCACCTTCGGCGACCAGTAGGGATTTGGATCGTGACCGCGTTGGTCTATACACTCTGGCTCTCTCTTGAGCTCGGGGTGCTCGCGAGGTTTGGATCTCGGTACCATGGACTCGCGGTGTTGGGGCTCGTCGCGAGCGTCGCGGCGGGGCTTGGAATCTACATGTTGACGTGGATGTTCGGGCGTCGTTACGCCGAGGCTAGACCGCCCTGGGCACGAGAGACGCCCACGCGAGGGAGGGC
>CALKDV010000389.1 GCA_938084085.1 uncultured Nannocystaceae bacterium | reverse complement strand
GTCTCCATTGTCGGCTCCTCGACGGCGCAGCCGCTGCCTGTCATCGTGATGAGCGTGACGACCGTGGCGAGGCCGCAGAATCGACGTATCGATAGGACGCTCATCTCAAGTCCTCCAATTGCAACACCAGCGCCGCGTCGCGCAGGAGTGGGAACTCCTCGGGCTTGTACTTGTTGAGGCGTTCACGGGCTCTCCGCGTCCAGATCGTGTTGACCTTAAACTCGGCGGAGCGGCGAATAAGCTCCTCGTAGAGCAGGATGGACTTGTCCTCAAATCGCTGGGCTTCATTGGCGACGATATCCTTGTACGCAAACCATGGCTCGCTGAACTCCGTCAGCTGCTTGGGCACCGGAGCCGTTCGAATCTTCTCCGCCACGTCCTCGAAGGCGAACCCACGCCGGTACATCCCCGCCAAGGTCCAATCAAGTCGCCGGAAGGGGAAGACCTGATCGTACGCTTGCGAGGCCGCGAGGACGCGATCGAAGAGGTTCTTTACCGACTTCTCCATTTTCTTCCCCGTCCCCGAAATCTTAACCTTCAGGACCTTCGTGAGGGTGCGCTCAGCCAACAAAAACTGCGCCTGCGCCGGGAACTCCGCGGCGTCGGAGGCCGGTTCGAGTCCCCTGCGATTAAACTCTGCTACGCACGCCCGGTAAGCTTTGTCCGCGTCCTTCCGGCGCCCCATCTCCTCGTAGGCAAGCCCGATCTGCAACTGCGCCTCCACGGCTCGCGGTCCCTCCGATGCGTCGTTGCCGTGCTTCGCCAAATAGCGCTTGTAGGCCTTGACCGTCGCCCGCTGAGCGCCGCGCTTGCCCGTGACCACTGCCGCACGAAACAGCCCCTCGGCTTGCTCATTCGGGTCCTCAGACTTCTCGGACCATTTGCGGAAAAGATCGCCTGCGCGCTCATAGTCCTGGAGGTTCTCCATTAAGGCTGCGGCGTTCTTTAAGGCGAGGAGTCGATGCTCGCTCGTGGCGTAGCGCTCGTCTTCCGCGAGGACCAAGTACTTTGTGACGGCCTGCTCGTACTCAAAGAACCGCGCGTGGTTGAAACCCGTACGAAGCAGCGCGTCGTCGGCGAACTCGCTGTCTGGATAGTCGGTGTAGATCCGCTCGTAGGTCCGCGTCGCGGAGCCAAAACGCCCTATCTCCTCATACGCAACCGCGGCGTTGTTGAGCGCGCGGTCGGCCTGCGAGTCATCCGGCGCCTCATCGACCAGCGCGACGTAGCGATCCGCCGCCGCTTCAAACGCCCCGGCGTCGAACAACACCTGCGCTTCTTGGAAGCGCACGGCGTTCCCGATGGTTCGAAGTTCTCCGGCGAACTTGGCCCGCTCCTCGTCCGAGCCACAATTGCGGGACGCGAGCTCCTCGGTCCACGTGCGCGTCCCCTCGAGGTCACCGCGCACCACGTGCGCGTCGATGATCGCGTAGCCCGCATTGATCGCGATGTTCTGACTGCAGTGATTGTCCAAAACCGCCACGTAACGAGCTTCGGAGTCATTGAAGCGGATATAGCGTTGGCTCAGCGAGGCCGCCTCATAGCGAAACTGAGCGGTCGACTTGCTGTCGGGAAAAATCTCGATGAAGTCGTCGTAGGCGCGCTGCATGGCCGCCACCAGAGGCGGCAGTTTCTTCGGCTTAAGTTCGGGCCCTTGCCCCTCCATCCCATCCTTGGGCATCTCCGGGAGGTCGAGGTCTCCCTCATCGATGGCCGTTTGCATCGCCGCATCAAACGAAAAGATGACCCCCTCTGCGGCGTCCCGTTGCAGCCGGTTGTCAATGTTCGAGTCGCGGACCTCCGCGTAGTTTTGGGCGGCGAGATCGTACTGGTCGCTGTAGTACAGGCTGTCCGCGTATTGAAAGCGGTATTCGTACGAGCTTTGCGTGTTCGGGAAGCGCTCCAAGTAGGCTTGGTACGCCTTGCCAGCGACCAGGTACTCTTGTTTGGCGCCGGCAAAATCTCCCGCAGAGCGGAACTGTTGCGCCTTCTCATGGTGCTCCACCGCCGTCGCGACGAGGGCATCCTCTGCGAGCTCGAAGCCGCGCGCGATCGCGTCCGGGTCGGACTCGTTGGCATAAAACCACTCCGAGCCCCTCAGGTACTGGGTAGCGAGCTTATCCCGCGCGGCGGCGGCGGCGTCGCGCTCGGTGAGCAAGGCGTAGGCTTGCATAATTCGAAGCTGCACATCCGGGGCGGTCCTCGTCGTCGGCCACCGTCGGAGGGTCTCCTCCCAAATCTCGATGGCCTCCATATAATCTGTTTGGTAGGCGTACAAGCCCCCAAGCGCCGCGTAGATCTCCGGCACGTGGACCTCTTTGGCGCGAGCCTTGTAGTCACGATCGAGCCGGGCCAAGCCCCGCACGGAGTCAAAACGGCCATCGCCATCCCAGTCGTCTTCCACATACGACTTGGCGATGTACTTCACGGCGTCGTCGCGAAGTTCGGCGGTCCCGAGCCCCGCGTCGGTCCCCTTCACCTTGTCGGCGTAGCGAACAAATTCGTCGAGGCGCTCCACCGCTGCCGCGAAATCACGGCGGAGATACAGCGTCCACGCCATCCGAATCAGCGCCTCATCGTAAAAGTCATTTCGCTCGTCACTCGCGGCCTGCTTGTACGCCGTGAGCGCCTGATCGAGCTCATCCATATCGTAGTGGAGTTCGCCGATGCGAAGCCACGCTTCGTTCACGTACCTCCCCTCAGGCTTGGAGGGGCGGCATCCGTCGTCATAGCTTTCGGGCATCACCTTGTACGAGGGGATGACGTTGCCGCTATCCGCCTCCGGAGCGTCGAAGCGGTTGCTGCATCCGAGCGCGAGGAATGACTGCCTCGCCCCGTCAAAATCACCCTGCTCAAGCAGCAAAAATCCCATCATGTAGAGCGCCGCGTCGATGTTGGCGTAATCAGGGAAACCTACGGACGCCGTGCGGAACATGGAGATCGCCTCCGAGAAGTCCGCCTCGGGAGCCACCGGCATCTCCCCGACCTTCTCGCCTGCGTCTTCTCGCTCCCGGTACGCAGCGAGTTCCTTCTCCCACGCCTCTTCTTGAAGCCGAAATCGCTCGCTCGCGCTCTCAAAGAGCAGCTGCCCCAGCCGCAACATGATCTCCGGCGTCCATACCGGGTCGTTGGGGTGCAACGTCAGGAACTCCTCGTACCGAGCGACGGCCTTTGAGCGCAGCGCCCGAACCTTGGCCGCGCGGGCGCGGGTCTCCGCGTCGTAGTATTTGTTGACGGCGTCGCGACCCTGCTCACCTTGGATAGTCAGTAGGTCGCGGAGACTGTCACTCGTCGCGTTGGAAGCGGCGTCGTACCTCGAGAACAGCCGCTCCATCTCCGCGAGGGCCGCGGTCTCTTGAGGGCTGCGCGCGCGACGGGGGAGCGGCGCGACGAGCAGCGAGGGGTCGACCTTTCCAAGCGTCTCGCGGGGCACCCCCGAGCCAGGCTCACCACCCACCGCCGCGTTGCGAACGCTGGACTCGGACGCGGACTCGGACTCGGATTCGGCGGACGGCGCCGGATCCGGCGTGCTCTCCTGCGAACCGTCGGTCACCTCTGGCGCAGCGCCCCCCTCTTGCGCCGACGAAGCCGGCGCCACCGCCTGCGACGTCTCGTGGCGTCCCGCTGCGAAGGCCTCCGGAATCGAGGACAAGGTCACCGCGACGAGGGGCAACCCAACGACGCTCGCGAGACCGCGATGAATGCTCCGTCGGGTCACTCCAACTCCCCCAGTCCTTGCTCGAGATTTCGTTCGATCTCGCGAAGGTCTCTCGCCCGGTTTCTGTCGAGCCGCCGAATCTCTTCAGTCTCAGACTCTTGGATGGACCACGCCACGTCCAAAAGCCCAACCTCCGACCGAGTGACGAGATTTAGGACCTCACCGATGACATCGTTGATCGACGCCGCGAGCACCTCGCCCGCGAGGGCGCGGGTCGTCTCGGTCGTGCCGTTCATTTCCAACCGGTAGCGGTCGAGGTTGTCGCGCTCCTCGGTGACGATGGCGATGGCCCGGACAAGGCGTCTCCCCGCGGCCTGATCGAGGAGCGCTCGCACTTCGGTGATGCGCCCCTCGACGATCTTGATCTTGCGGAAGACGGCGTTCTCGGCCTTGGCCTTCGTGGTGCGCACCAGCTCCTCCATCATCAAATCGAGGTAGCGAGAGTAGGTCTCGATGGCGCGCCGCTCCTCGGCCGCCCAGGGGTCCTCAAACCGCATGCGAGTCCGCAGAGCCTCCATCGCATTCTCGAGGCGTTTGGATTCCCGCTGCAAGGTCCCCACCTCGTCTCGAAGCTCCGCCAGCTGCCCGAGGTAGGCCGACCGATCGATGCGTTGACGCGCCCGAGTCTGCTCGTAATAGCGCTCCGTCCCGAGCAGCTGTGCTCGGAGCGCTGCCACAGTGAGATCATATTTGTGCGCGCGCTCTGACAGTTCCTCGATCTCCGCGGCGATCTCCCCCCGACGCTTCCCTTGGAGCGACTTGTCGAGGACGCGTCGCGCCTCCTTGCGCTGCGACTCAAGGGTTTGCGCCCGCGGAGAGTTTTTTCGCACCCGCACCGCAGACACGAGCCCCTCCTTGATGCCGACGACGTTCAGCGTCACCGCATCCATGGACGCCAAGTAGCCCCCGAGATCTTGGAACAATCGCGCCCGCTCCGGCGCCCGGACCGCCTGCTCCATCCGCACCAGCAGCGCGTTTGTGTCGATGAGCTGCGCGTCGAGTTCTCCAAGTTCACGCACGAGCTTCTCCGTCTGGACCGCTCTGGGGACCCGCTGCGCGACCGCCACAGCCTCCACGGGCAGCACCGAGTCCAACCGAAAGTGCGCCATGTCTTGAGCGACAACGGCGGAGAAATACTCCTGGGAATCGCCCCGCGACGCCAGCTTGCCCACGAGCCGCTTCCCGAGGGCGTCAAACTCTTTGCGGAGGGCGATAAATTCCTCCTCCGCCGCGCGGTAATCCCGGGAGCGAATTTTGATCTTCCCACGCAGCTGCTTAATCTCCCAAGCGATGGACGACTCCGGATCGTAGATCAGCAGCAAATCCAGGGCTTGCACGGCGCGGTCGAAAGCTTCATCGCGCAGCAAGATCCACGCGGTCTCATAGAGCGCCTCTTTGAACAGTGGTGAGTCGCGGCTGATCATGCGGTAGGCCGCGATCGCTTCATCGAAGCGGCCCGCGTCGTGATGGATCCGACCTTGAGCCATCCACGCCAGCGAGATGATCTCATCGTCCGCTTCGGTCGCCGCCTCAAGCCCGACCGTAAACTTGAAAAGCTCAAGCGAGATCTCCTCCTCGTCGCGTCCGAGCGCGGAGGCGCCGGCGATATATCCCGCGCGCAGGGCGATCGACCGCGCCCTGCGATCGCCCTCTTCCGGCTCAAGCAGCGCCGCCAACTCTTCGTAGGACGCTGTGAAATCGTCGAGCAAGAACAGCGCTCGGCCGAGCTCGTAACGGAGCTCAAGCTCTCGCTTCGCCGCGGGGACTGAGCGCGCCCACGCCAAGACCCGCTCCCCATCGATCTTCGACAACACAGAGTCGCGCAAGCCGAGTTCGACTCGCCCTCCCAACGATCGAATCCGCGCGCGGCGCTCCGGCGTCGCGCTAAGACCAGGGTTGCGCGCGAATCCCTCGGCTCTTGAAGGCGTCAGCAATCGCAAGAGCTGCGCCACGCTTTGCTGGTGATAGCGCCGGCCGTCGGGGGTGGAGTCGCCAAGGTTGCGGCCGAAGCACTCTGTCGCCCATGGACCCATCTCAAGTTCGACGAGGGCACGTCCCAAAAAAAACATCGCCTGCGACGCCGCGGGAGAGCCGGTGTGATTCTCCACCAGGTCTAAAAAGACGATCGCCGCGCGCTCGGTGTCGCGCTCTGCGAGCAAGAGCTGCCCCTCGACGAGGCGTTTCGCGAGCGCCTTGACCGACGTGGTCTCTTCTTTCTTCGCGCCCTCTTCGGCCTCGGCCACCATGCGCTCCACGTCCAGCCTGCGAGCTTCGATTCCCTCCAAACGCTCACTCGGCGTCGGCGCTGCGTGCGTGAGCGTCGGTGTGGACAACACGACGACCGCGAGGAGCCGTCGAACCCTCGCGCGCGCGTTCCGAGCTTTTCTCGTTCTGCTCAACCGGGTCTAGTCCTTGGCATTCGACGACGCGCCGCCGCGCTCTCCACGGGTACGGGGTAGCGGCCGACCGGCCGCGTCGAGAGGGACCTCTTGCCAACTCACCGCGGGTCGGTCTCGCATCTCGGTGCTGAAATTGCCACGCTCGTACCCCACGGACATCAGCTTGATCGCGCCATTTTCGGGTGCTGTGAAGCTGTGCGAACTGCGAGAATCGAAGGAGTAGCCGTTCAGGTAGCTAAACACGCCGAAGCCCTGCCCTCGATACTCCATTTGGACCGTGATGCTGTGCGGTCCCGGGACGAGGTTCCCGTCGTACACAGTGACCTCGTCTTCGCTGTCGAGCGCGCCGCTCTCGTCGGTGCGGGCGTAGATCTGCGCGCCGTCCAAGGAGATAACTAGACGCACGAGCTGAAACTGGGAGCCCATGCGGTTGCGATGAACGAGCACTACACGGCTCCCCGCGAGCACGCCCTTGAGCACCGTCTCTTTGAGCAGGGCGAGTCGCGCTTTGCTGCGGAAGATGCGGTCTTTCAAGGACTCCACGTCCGCCTTCAACCCATCGAGCTGCTCCCCATAGACCTCGCTGCGACGCTTGCTAACGTCAATGTCGTATTTGTCGGCGTCTGTCGCCCCCTGAGCTGTCGCCGGGGCCGGGGCCTGCGCCGTCGCCTTCGCCGGGGCCTGCGCCGCCGGGCGTTGGGGGGCGGGCGCGGCCTCAGACCCCCGCGCGACGCCAGACATGGACAGAGTCGCCGCGAAAATCCACAGCAGCCCGAGGCAACCGACCCAGCGCGCGCGTCCCATGGTCATCGAACATCGAAATCGTGCGGTGGTTTGCGGCCAGTTCACGCGTTCCAGGCTACCAAGCCTGGCGCAGCGCCGCCAACTTCACGGCCAGGAATCGGCCGTCAAAGCGGGCCGGATCGAGACACGACCCGGACGGAGCGAGGACACCCTTCGCCACAACGCATTCGACCGCCGCACGACCCGACGCGGGAGCGCGCGATGGAGCCCCTCGCTACCGCTCGGCCGCGAGTGCAGCCGGGACACTTTATCTGGGAACGCTGAAGTGCTCCAACCGTCGCCAGAGGGCCTCAAGGAGACGATCGAGGCCCTCGTGGGTGTGGGCCGAGATCGGGAACAGCGGGATATTTCGGGCGCGCAAAGCCGCCTGGGTCTCCGCAATCAGCGCCGCGCCCTCCTCGCTGTCGACCTTGTTGAGTGCCACCACCCGGGGGCGCCCCTCAAACATATCCCCGTACTGACGCAATTCCTGCTCGAGCGCGTCAAGATCTTCGACGGGCGAGCGATCCTCTGCGGGATCGGGAGCGATCACGTGCAGCAACACCCGGGTGCGTTCGAGATGCTTCAAAAACCGGTGGCCCAGGCCTCGCCCCGCGCTCGCGCCTCGCACCAAACCCGGCACGTCGGCCATGACAAACGACCGATCCGGTGGCAGCGAAATAACCCCAAGATGCGGTGTGAGCGTCGTAAACGGGTAGTCTCCCACTTCAGGTCGCGCCTTCGAGACCGCGCGGATCAGCGTGGATTTCCCCACGTTGGGGAAGCCCACGACCCCCACATCGGCGAGGAGCTTGAGCTCGATGCGGAGCCAAAGCGCGTCGCCCGCGCTTCCCGGTTCTGCGCGGTCGGGGCCCCGGTTCGTGGAGGTCTTAAATCGCAGGTTTCCGCGCCCAGCGCGCCCTCCGCGGGCCACGAGAAGCTGCTGCCCCACCTGGCGTAGATCGCCCAAAAGCTCGTGGCGCTCCAACGCGAGCGGCTCTAGCTCCTTCGCCACGAGGGTCGGCATGTTGTGGATGGGCTCCATGACCCCCTCCCCGATCTCGAACAGGCCGTCGGGATCCTCGTCGGACTCGTCGACCACATAAATGGTCTCGATGCCCGAATCGACGGCGGCGTCCGCGGCTCCCGCCTCGTCTTCTTTCCACGGGGGTGGGGTCCCGCTCGGGCCGGCGAGGCCTTCGAAGTACACCATGCTCCCCACGGGCACGCGGATGATGGCGTCGCGCCCCGCCCTCCCGTGCTTGCCTTTGTTCGCGCCGGAGGTCCCGGGCTCCGCCCTAAACTGCTGCTTGAATTTGAGATCGAGCAGCGTGGTCAACGAGGAGTCCGCCTCGAGCAGCACGTTGCCCCCTTCGCCGCCGTCTCCGCCGGCGGGTCCGCCCTGGGGGACGTGTGCCTCCCGGCGCCACGCGACCGCGCCGTTGCCTCCGTCTCCGGCACGCACACAGATTCGCACTCGGTCGATGAAACGCATAACGTAAAAAAACCTCGCGTGCCGTCACCAGAACGGACGCGAGGTTGTTCCATTCCCGCGCCGCGCGGAGCGGCGACAACTACTCGGCCGCGGCCGACTCAGCGAGGGGCTCGATCCCCACGAAGGTGCGTCGCTCTCGTCCACGCTTGCTAAACTTCACGGTGCCGTCGACGAGCGCAAACAAGGTAAAGTCGCGTCCGGTGCCGACGTTCGGTCCAGCCTTCATATGGCCGCCAACCTGGCGTACGATGATGTTTCCGGCCTTCACGACCTGACCACCGAAGCGCTTGACGCCGCGAAACTGCGCGTTTGAGTCGCGCCCATTCTTAATTGATCCCTGACCTTTTTTGTGTGCCATGGTGTCCTCTTCGTTCTGGGCTTAGCCCGCGATTCCCGTGATCTTGATCTCGGTGAAATGTTGACGGTGACCGCGCTTGCGGCGGTAGTTCTTACGTCGGCGAAACTTGTAGACGATGAGCTTTGGGCCCTTACCTTGCCTGACGATCTCGGCAGAGACCTTCGCCCCCACGAGGATGGGCGTACCGATCTTCGTGCCGTCGCCAGAACCCATGAGCAACACCTGGTCGAACTCGACCCCGGCGCCCTCTTCACCATCAATACGATCGATGCGGACTTTGTCGCCCTTGTTGATGCGGTACTGCTTCCCGCCTGTTTTGATGATCGCTTGTTCGCTCATTTGAATCGCGTCTCGATTTCGTTTGGTGCGATGCGCCCGCCCATGCGAGGACCGTCTGCTCGGTCCCGAGCTCCCGCGTGGTTGAACTTCGCGCGGACTCGAAGGAAGCGCAGTCTATGGAACACGCGCCCCCGGTCAAGTGATCAAGCGACTCGATCTACCAATGTATGGCACCTTTGCGCAAAACGCGCAATCACTGGTGATCTCTGTTCAGTGTGGTTTTAAGTCTTACCTTTCAATACGCGCAGAAAACTTGGTGAGAACCGCCCTTGGCGGCAGGTTGGAGGGGTCATGCCTTCGCTGAACCGATTTTTTGGACAATGCCTCCTTTGCATCACCGTCGCATGTGGCGGTTGCGCGAGCTCCTCAGGCGGCCGCGCCGGGACCAACCAAGCCTCCGGCGCGACCAAAGCCGCGGGCTTTGACTCCTCCATGAAGGCCAAAATCCGCGCCACAGACAAGATTGTGAAGCGCGCCGCGAACGAATATCGGCTCGATCCAGATCTGCTCCGCGGGATGATCTGGGTGGAGAGTCGCTTCGATCCCAAGGCCACCTCGCCCGCGGGCGCCAAGGGGCTCATGCAGCTGATGCCCGCCACCGCCAAGAGCCTGGCGACTCAGCTCGATCGACGCTCGCGCCCCTACAACTCCGAGTTCAACGTCACAGCTGGGGCCTACTACCTGCGCAAGATGCTCAACCGCTACGACGGCAACCTCAAGTACGCCCTCGCGGCCTACAACGCGGGGCCCGGCAACGTCTCCAAGTGGACGCGGAACGGAGGCCGCCTGCCCGCCCGCTCCCGCGGCTACGTAGACAAGGTCCTCACCGCACGCGGATATTTCACCGAGAAAAAACTGAGAGCCCGACGCATGGCGCAGGCCGACGCCCCCACCCGCGCCCCCCATCACGAGCCTGCCCCCGCGACCGATGCTGCCGCCGTCGCGCAAGCGCCCGTCGTTGTCACAGCCGAGCCTTCGCCCGCAGCTCTGGAGGCCGTCACCACCTTGACCCCAGACGCGCAGGCGCCCGTCGTCGTCGCGACCACAGACGGCCCGATTGGGGATCCCATGAACGAGCAGCCGGTGTTCGAGCGCCGACCGGATCTTGACGTAACCCAGCCTCCAGAGGTGTCTGAGGGGGAGGCAGTAGAATCCAGCCCGACCCTCGTCGCCAGCGACAACAGCAGCCAAGAGCGCGGTCCAGACTGGCTGCCCTCCGTCCTCGACTAGTCGGCGAGCCCGCGCGTCGCCAGCCGTGAGCGATCTCCCCCCATCGAGCGTCGCTGCTCCACGGGCGATGCGAAGTTGACGACCACGTGGAAGGTGGGTAGTCCGAAGACATGGACGCCGTCGACAACGCGTTTCGGCCGGTGCCGCGCACCGGGGTCATCTTTGTGATGAACGAAGCAGCGCAGCGCGGGTTCCACTACGGCAACCCCGACTGGGTGAATCTTGGCCAGGGCGCACCCGAGACGGGGTCGCTCCCCGACGCACCCCCGCGGCTGCAACACGCCCCCCTCGACGCCACAACCAGTGAGTACGGGCCGGTCCCTGGCACGCAAGACCTCCGAGAATCGGTCGCGGCCCTCTACAACCACCGATATCGGCGCGGCAAAAAAAGCCAGTACACCGCCCACAACGTCGCTATTGCCGCCGGTGGCCGCGCCGCGCTCACCCGCATCGCGGCCTCGCTCGGCGGGGTGCACCTTGGACACCTCCTCCCCGACTACACCGCCTACGAGGAGCTTTTGGCGATCTTTCGCGCCTTCGTGCCGATCCCGATCTCCTTGCACGAAGACGAGGGATTCACGCTGAGCCAAGCCCGCTTGCAGCGGGAGATCCGGGGCGCCGGCCTCGCCGCCATGCTCTTGTCCAACCCCTGCAACCCCACCGGGGTCGCGGTGACGGGCGAAGATTTGGACGCGTGGGTACACACCGCCCGCGCCCACGGATGTGCGCTCATCTTGGACGAATTCTACGCGCACTACCTGTACGGCGACGACGTCCCCGAAGCGAGCAGCGCGGCCGAGTTCGTCGACGACGTCGATCGAGACCCGGTGGTCGTCGTGGACGGGCTCACGAAGAATTGGCGCTACCCTGGGCTTCGGTTGTCCTGGACGGTCGGACCCAAGAGTGTCATTGAACGGGTGGCGTCCGCGGGTTCGTTCCTCGACGGCGGCGCCCCCCACCTGCTCCAGCGGGCGGCGCTCCCCCTGCTTGAGCCCGACCACGCGCGCCTCGAAGCGCGCGCGATCCAGGCGTCCTTCGCCACCAAGAGGACGTATGCCATGGACCGCTTGAGGCGCATGGGCTTGGCTCAGTCAGCGCCCAGTGGTGGGGCCTTCTACCTGTTCGCGGGGCTCCAGCAACTGCCCCCGACGCTCCGCAACGGCATGGACTTTTTCCGCGCCTGCCTGGACGAGCGGGTGATCTGCGTGCCCGGAGTCTTTTTCGACGTCGATCCCGGCAAGCGCCGAGAGCACCTCCCGTCGAGACTCCAACACTTCGTGCGGATCTCCTTTGGCCCGAGCATGCCCGAAATTAAAGAGGGCCTCGATCGAATCGAAGCCCTCATCGAACGTCATCGCGCCTAACCGCGCGCCGCTACTCCCACATGAGCTTGGCGCCGGCGTCGTACCAGCCGTCGAGCTTGGGACCGTAGCAGTCCTCAATGGAGTTACGCTTGAGCTTCATGGTCGGAGTCAAGAACCCGTTGTCGATGAGCCACTCATCTTGCACGACCACGCCAAAGGACATGTGTTCGTGATGAGGGAGCTCGGCGTTGACGGACTCCATGTGCGCCGCGAGCGAGGCGACCATGGCCTCCTTCGCGCTCGGGTCCGCGTCTGCGCGCTTCTTCGCGTCCTCACCGAGCATGATCAGCGCACACGG
>CALKDV010000388.1 GCA_938084085.1 uncultured Nannocystaceae bacterium | reverse complement strand
GTCCACCGACCCGCGTGTATTTCCTCGCGTTGCGGAGGAAGTCGATGATCTCTTCCACCTCATCGCGCGCCTCTTCGATCCCCGCGACGTCGCTAAATGTCACTTTTTGCGTGTGCTCGTTGAGGAGCCGGGCCTTGCTTTTGCCAAAGCTCATGGCCTTGCCGCCACCCGCCTGCATCTGCCGCATGAACATCACCATGATCACCAAGAGGAGCCCGCAGGGGATCAACACGATCGCGATGGTGAGGAGGTGGTTCTCCTCTTCGGGCTCCACTTTGTAGTCGATGTTCTTCTCGTTGAGCAGCGCGAAGAGGTCATCGGTGGCGGGACCTTGAACGGAGAAACTGCGGCCGTCGCGTTCGTAGTGAACGGCGACCGAGTTTGCTTTCATCTGCACCTCGAGCACGGTCTCTTCGAATGTCTTCGGCGTATCCCGAACTTCGCGGACAAACTCCGCGTAGGTTCGCGGCTCGTCGCGCTTGGTTTCATTGATGAGGCTCGCGACGAACAAGAGCGCCAGCGCGATGGAGGCCCAAACGAGAACGGATTTTGTCTGTTGTTTCACGACGTGATCAAAGAGGCGTCAGCATGCGACGCCGGGTGAGAGAACGCCATCCTAAGACCGAACGCAGGAGGCACAAGTTTCGATGTGCGCGTTTTGCGGATTTTGCTCGTCCGTGCGGAGGGGCGCGAGGACCTCACGGCCCGTCCGGCGCCTCTGCTCCCGTGTATTCGACGTGAAGCCCCCATCTGCCTACGCATAGCCGGCGTTCGGGGTGAACGCAAAATGTCCTGGGGCGAGCCCCGCCCGAAACTGCGGGGCGGCGGGCGTCCTCGAGATGCGCGTCCCACTCGCAAAGCGCCGCGTCGACATCGCGGAGCGCACCTACCGCGAGTTCTCCGCTGTCCACCCCTTCCCGCACGCAAAAGTCCCGAAGCGCCTGGAGCCGCACCACCGCCGGGATCGCGCGCCACCCCTGGGGCCGCACCCGACGCCCCGGGGGGGGCTGGCCTCCTCGTGGGCCGCTCCCCGCGCCCACGTCGACCTCAAGCTGATTCGCGAGGGCCACCCCGGCCAAGTCGTGCACGAGGTCCGCCGCGGCACGCACCTGCGTGAGGGCCTCGCTCACGGTCTGCTCGAGGGAGGGGTTCAACTGACGAAGTTGGGGCAGCACCTCCATCCGAACCCGAACTCGAGGATGCCTGCGGTCGTCATTGCTCGGGTCGTCCACGAAGGGCAACTGCATCCGTCCCGCCAGGTCCCGGACCCGCGCGCGGCTCATGCCGAGCAGAGGTCGCACGACCCCGTCGCCCGCAGGCGACATCCCGCCGAGTCCGTCCACGCCCGCGCCCCTCGTAAGGTTGAGCAGCACGGTCTCCACCTGGTCCGTCGCCGTATGCCCGAGGGCGATCCAGCTCGCCGCGTGCCGCCGCCCGAGCTCTTGGAGGCTCTCCCGCCTCAGGTCTCGTGCCCGCGCCGCGAGGTCGGGCCCCGGTGCCACCGTGATTCGCGTGATCTCACACGGGAGTTCGAAGGCCGCACAAAGCTCACGGACCTGCTGCGCTTCGCGCACAGACTCGGGCCGCAGGCCGTGGTCCACGTGACCCACCACCAGCCTCCAACCGCGCTTGCCGGCCAGACGCCAAAGCAGCCCCAGCAGCGCGACCGAGTCCGCCCCCCCAGAGCACCCCACGACCACACCGGCCCCGTCCGCCACGCCGGCCGTGGTCAAGGCCCGGCCCACGTCCCCGAGGGCGCGCGCAATATCTGGATGACGAGGCGCTTCCATTCCGATACCGCGATGGTACCTTGTCGCGCACCATGGCCAAGGGGATCCGCACACTCACGCCGCGAGACCTGGCTGCGATCATGAATGATCCAGTCTCGCTCGAGCTTCGGGACGACCTCCCAGAGCTGATCCCGGGCCTCTCCGCCACGACATTCGTCACGCTCGCCCGCACGCTGACGAAAGAGCAGCGGCTCGAACTGCTGATCCCCCACGCGGCTCCGGAGCAGCTCCGCGCCGTGGTTGATTTTGACGGCTGGCGAGGAGATCGACTCCACACGCCGGCCGCGCGCACGTGGTTGTCTCGCGTGGCCACGTGCCTGCGGGAGCAGCAAGCCCCGCGGGGGAGCCTCGTCTCGCTCATGGAGTCCATGGACATGGAGTTGTGGGTGCTCGCCCTCATGGCCACCACCGCCGTCGCCGAGGCCGAGCCAGATGACGACGCATGGAAGGATCGAGCGCTCGCCACCATGCAATCCCTCGCGACCTACGAGTCCCCGGACGGCAACTACATCGTGGGGGTCCCGGACGATGAGATCGGGCGCGAGGCCCTCGCGATCATCGACGCCGTCTACCATGACGACCTCATGACCGGCGCGCAACTCGTGCGGTTCATCAAGTACAGCCTCGGCTCCGAACTCGAGGAGGCGCAGTACCGATGGCGGGCCGGGCGACTCGCCGATGAGGGGTTCCCCTCGTGGGAGGAGGCCATGCGATTGTTTGCGCCGATCTCACGCAACGAGGCCCGTGGCGAGGACACAACGTCGGAGAGCGCGGCCCCCCACGCGTCTCCCCAGGGCCAACCGCAAGGCGGCCGCGTGGACGACGAACGCCTGTTGAGCCTGCATCCGCGCCCGATGCTGGCGGCCCTCCTCGAACGACTGAGCCCCCACGAGCGCGGCGTCCGAGGGCGAGAATTTTTGCTCCTTGTCAACGAGCTCATGGCGGCCCAACGCTTTGAGCCGGGAGATGACGGGTCCCAGCGCCGCGCCGTGGACCAAGCGCAGGCCACCCTCAATCTAGGCCTCGAGCTCCTGGCAGCGGAGGTCGGCGAGGAGGACCCGCTGCCCTTTGTGCACAGCCGCATGAACGCCATCGGGATGCGCGGTCTCTTCCGGGTGGGGTACGGCCCCCTCGCGCGCCTGCGGAAGGCGGCGCTCGCCCTGCACAAGAGCGGCCAGGTCTCGTTGACGCAGCCTGGTTCCTTGCTCGACCGTCCCTGGGGGCCCTGGCTACGTGGGCTCGTGGAGTGGTTTCCAGAGCGCCCCGCGGGACCGTCGGATGACCCGTCCAAGCGCATCCCGGGCACGACGACGATGCCGATGGATTCTCGCGCCGCGGTGCGCGAGGCGACCGTGATCCTCGCCCAAGCCGGCGCGCTCGCCCGACTCGTCTTCGACGCGCGGGGATTCAAGGTCGATCCCTCGTGGGTCACCCGGGTCGACGATCCGGCGAAGCTGCGGCTCGGGGACTTGATCCGCACGGCGCTTGTTCACGAGCAACTGCCGGGTAGCGCAGGAGCCCTCGCCCCCCTCACCGTCGATGATCTTGCGTGGGCACGGGCCCACTTGCTCGACGCGCGCGGACAGCTCGTTCCAGCCCTGCGCGACGGGCTCACCACGCGGCTGCGAAGCCTCGACGCCTCTGCCCACGCAGACGCGATCATTGAGACCCTAAGCACCCGCCTCGTTGTGGAGCTTTCAGGCCTCGAACCGGACGCCGAGGGTGCCATCGATCTCGGCAAGGTGGGCGGCATGCTGACAATTCAGCGGATTTCTGTTTGGCTCAAGACAGGGATCGACTCGAACGCCGCTGGTTCGTAAGCCCCCCTCGAAACGCCCCTACGCGCGCAGGCCGACGAGGGCCGCCGCCGCCGCCGCGGTCTCGGCTTTTTGTCGGCTGTCGCCGCGGCCTCGCCCGAGGTCCGTCCTCGCGCCGTCGATGTCGACCCACGCCACCGCGTCAAAGGTCGGGGCCAAAGACCCGCCCGACTCGGAGGCCGTTGCGGTCTCGGTCACCTCATAGCGCGGGCTGCTCTTGTGGATCTCTTGCACCCGCCACTGCAGCTGCGACTTCGCGTCGACGCCGTCGTGGATCCCCACCGCGTCGATCTGCGGGCCCATCACCCGCTCCACAACCTCCCACGCCGCCCCATAGGCGTCGCGGCCGGCGTGCTGAGCGTCCAGAAATATCGCCGCGATCACGGCCTCCAACGCGTCGGAGAGCACGCTGGGGCGCGCGCGCATCCCCTGCAGTTCGGCGCCCCGCCCCAAGTACAAGAAGCTCCCAAGCTCGATGCCAGCGGCGCAGCGCGCCAGCGGAGCCTCGGAGACCACCGCGGTCCTCAGTCGCGTCAGCACCCCCTCGTCGGCGTCGGGGAAATCGAGCCACAGCCGCTGTGCGATCAACAAATCAAGGACCGCGTCCCCTACGAATTCCAGCACGCCGTAGCTGTCCCATCCGTCCCGCTGCTCGTGGGCGTAGGTGCGGTGCGTGAGCGCCACCCGAAGCAGCTCACGCCGAGCAAAGGTGTAGCCAAGCGCCGCCTCGAGCGGCGCGAGTCGCTCGGCCATCGCCTCGCACTCAGGGGGCTGTTGCAGCAGGCTCAGCAGTCGATGGGGAAGCGCGTACATGGCGTGGTCTCTCGTGATGACTCGGTGCGTCGTCAGGTCGTGCGTCTCGGGTCAGCGCGCGCTCTCGATCCAGCCTCCGCCGAGAACCCGGTCCCCCGCGAACGCGACCGCCGCCTGTCCAGGCGCCACCGCGCGGACCGGCGCGTCGAATTCCACCGTGGCCCGCGACCCGACCACGCGCAAGGTCGCGGGCTGGGCGGGCGCGCGATGGCGGATTTGAACCGCGCACGGGATCGGTGTGTCGTCTTTAATGTCGTCGAGGCGACGAAAATCTGCCACGTCCAGGACTCGACGCGCCAGCGCCTCCGCGTCCCCCACGACCACTTGCCGCGCCTCAGGGAGCACCCGCAGCACATAGCGCGGCCGCGGAGAAGATAAGCCGAGCCCACGGCGTTGCCCCACGGTCACGCGATGGATTCCCTTGTGGGTCCCGAGGCTGCGGCCGTCTTCATCCACCACCTCTCCCTCAGCGAGGGAGGCGGCGCCAAGTCCAAGCGCCTGCGCGCGCCGCTCAACCACGGCCCCGTGGTCGCCATCGGGGACGAAGCAGAGCTCTTGGCTATCGGGCGCGTCCCAGTTGGGCATGCTGCGATCTTGCGCGTAGGCGCGCACCCGCTCCTTGGTCCAATCACCGAGCGGAAAGCGGACATCGGCCAGGATGTCTTTGCCCATGGCGAACAAGAAGTAACTCTGGTCTTTGGAGGGGTCCACACCGCGAAGCAGCGCGCCGTCCTCGATGCGCGCGTAGTGTCCCGTGGCCATGTACGTGGCCCCCAACGCGCGTGCCCGGGTCAAGAGCGGCCCAAACTTCACGTGTTCGTTGCACCGCGCGCACGGATTCGGCGTGCGGCCCGCCGCGTACTCCCGTGCGAAATCATCGATCACGGCCTCCTGAAATCGCTGCTGCTCATCCACCACGTAGTGCGGGATCCCAAGCTGCTCGCACGCCCGCTGCGCGAGGTCCACCTCCGCCGGCGAACAGCAGGTTCCACCACGCCCGCGCCGCGGCTGATCGCGCGCGTCGTACAGCCTCATGGTCATGCCAACGACCTCGAGGCCTTGCTCCACGAGAAGCGCTGCGGCGACCGAGGAGTCCACGCCCCCAGACATGGCGCACACCACCCTCACGCCGCACCTCCAGCCTTCGGCTCTGGGCGAGCGCTGCGCCGCATCTGGGCGAGCACAGAGCCGAGCATCACGTCAAACCGCTCAAGCTCCTCCGCGGTATTATCTTTGCCCAGCGAAATTCGAATCACCTGCTGCCCCTCCGAATCCGACAGCCCGATCGCCCGCATGGTCGCAGAGGCCTTGGCCACCCCCGAGCTGCACGCGGACCCCGTGGACACACACGCGCCCTCCAGATCCAGCGCCATCGCCAACGTCGCCCCCTCGCATCCGGGGAACCGAGCGCTCACCGTGTTGCCCACCTGAAGGGCCGCCGATCCGAGCACCACGCCGTCGTGGGCTTCCACCAGGGCCACCAGCCGCCGCCGGAGGTCTTGTGTATGGGCGCGGCGGTCCTCGACCTCCGCCACCGCCACGGATGCGGCCACCGCGAACGCCTCTGCCAACATCACACTCGGCGTCCCTGGTCGACGACCGCGCTCTTGCGATCCACCGCGCAATACGGGATCAAGCTCCAGCCCGCGGGCATGGACGAG
>CALKDV010000387.1 GCA_938084085.1 uncultured Nannocystaceae bacterium | reverse complement strand
GTCCACAGCCAGCGGCCGCCCGGTGGCGACGTCACAAAAACGGCACGAGCGGGTGCAGATATTCCCCAGGATCATGATGGTGAGCGCGCGGTTGTTCCAGCACTCCCCGATGTTGGGGCAGCTGGCGCTCTGGCAGACCGTGTGCAGCCCAAGCTCGGACACTCGTTGGCGCAGGCCGGTGAATGTTTCGCCACCGGGGAAGGGCACCCGCAACCACGGGGGGTGCTTGCGCCGGGTTCGCTTGGCGGGGGCGTCCACGACTTTGAGACGGACGGTCACTCGGTAGGGATAGCACGACCTACCAAGGATCGTCGGTGCGCGGATTGTCGTCGCCTTGAAGCCGCAGGAGGTGCTCTTTGAGGGCGTCGTCGTCTTGTGTGGGAAGTCGCACATCGAGGGTGATGAGCAGGTCCCCGTCGGGTTTTCCCCGCTGGTGAACACCCTTGCCGCGCAGGCGAAATGTCTGACGATTTTGACTGCGCTCGGGGAGTTTGAGCGTCACTGCGCCCCACGGGGTCGGCACCTCGACCGGCCCTCCCGCGTAGGCTTCATAGGCCGTGACGGGGACGGTGGCCTTGAGCTGCGCGCCCTCGCGACTCACCTGCGGGTGCGCTTTGACCTGCACGGTGAGCAGGAGGTCTCCCGCCGGCGACCCCGGACCGCCTTGACCTCGGAGGCGGAGCTTCCCTTGATCTGGCATCCCCATCGGTACCTTGACGTCGAGGGTCCGCGCGCTCCCATCGCCGTTGGTCACCCGCACAGGGACCGTGACGCCTGCGATGCTGTCGGGCAAGGACACTGAGATACCCCCCTCGAGGTCTCGGCCCTTGCGCCGCTCGTTCATATTGCCGAACAGGTCCGCGCCGCCGGAGACCGTGCCGCCGCCAAACAGTTTGGACAGGAGATCGTCGAAGGAGGCCTCTCGCGCCCCGGACAAATCAGAGAAGGGAGAACCACCACCGAATCCGCCGCCTGGCCTTCGAGCGCCGAAGCCTCCGCGGGCCCGGGTGTAGGCGCGGGCGCGGGCCGGATCAAATCCTTGGCTCAAGGAAATCTCACCGAACTCATCCCAGTGCGAGCGACGATCCGAATCTCCTAGGATTTCATAGGCTTGCGAGACATCCTTGAACTTGGACTCCGCCCCCGCATCCCCCGGGTTTTTGTCCGGATGGTACTGCTGCGTGAGCTTGCGAAAGGCCTTTTTAATGTCCTTTTCGTCGGCGGAGGAAGGGACGCCGAGAGTCCGGTAGGGGTCGTTCACGCCCGTACGATGTCAGACACGAAAGCGGTGGCGCAAGGGGATTCGACGTCCATGACGCGCGAGGCACTCGACGCGCGCGCGAAGTTGTGAAATAGAGGAGCCCAATGGACGACTCGTTCAACCGCGCGATGGCGCCAGACGCGCTCAAGGCGCATCCCTACGCTGCGTTTTTGCCGGGCATCCAAAAGCCTGGTCGCTACCTTGGTGGTGAGGAGCAGTCCGTGATCAAAGCGGACTGGGA
This sequence comes from uncultured Nannocystaceae bacterium, assembly GCA_938084085.1. GTDB lineage: Bacteria > Myxococcota_A > Polyangia > Nannocystales > Nannocystaceae > JAAZXR01. Next base: position 1,043 of record CALKDV010000387.1, on the reverse strand, counting down.
CGCCCTGACATGCCGCTTCGTGCTCGCGTTCCCTGATTTGTACGAGATCGGGATGAGCCACCTCGGCACGCGGGTCTTGTACGACCTCATCAACCGCGAGGACGACATGGTGTGTGAGCGCGCGTTCTCCCCATGGCTGGACATGGAGACCGAACTTCGCGCCAGAGAGTTGCCGCTCGTCTCGCTGGAAACCTATCGACCGCTCCACGAGTTCGATGTGGTCGGCGTGAGCCTGCAGTATGAGCTTTGCTACTCCAACGTGCTCTTGAACTTGGACCTCGGGGGCGTCCCACTGCGAAGTGAGGCGCGCGGCGACGATGATCCCATCGTGCTGGCTGGAGGACCCACGTGCACGCATCCCGAGCCGCTCGCGCCTTTCGTGGACGCGTTCTTGGTGGGGGAGGCGGAGGAGGTGCTACCGGACTTGCTGCGGACCATCGGACGGATGCGGCGTGAGGGGCGACCTCGCCGCGAGGTATTGGCCGCGATGAGTCAGGTGCCCGGTGTTTGGATCCCGTCATTTTATGAGCGCGGACTCGACGAGCGTACGGGAATGATGGTGGTCACCGGCCGCTCCGCTGCGGGTGTGGAGGCCAACGCGCCCGAGCGCGTGACTCGAATTTTTGTGCGGGACCTGGACGAATTTCCGTTCCCGAGCCGGTTTCCGCTTCCGTATGTGGAGGCCGTGTTCGATCGTGCCTCGGTGGAGATTACCCGGGGCTGCACCGAGGGGTGCCGGTTTTGCCAGGCTGGGATGATCTATCGGCCTGTGCGGGAACGCAGCCCTGAGAAGGTCGTGGAGGCGGTCCTCGACGGCGTCGATACGGCGGGCTTCGACAGCACGAGCTTGACCGCGTTGAGCACGGCGGACGTGTCGTGTATCGATCCGTTGATCAAGACGCTCGTGCCCGAGCTGGCCAAGCGCAAGGTGAAGCTTGGAATTGCGAGTCTACGCGCCTATGGACTCAACGATGACCTGCTCGATGAAATCAAAAAAGTCGGCATCGATGGCCTCACGTTCGCGCCTGAGGCGGGCACCCAGC
>CALKDV010000386.1 GCA_938084085.1 uncultured Nannocystaceae bacterium | reverse complement strand
GGCGCGGGGGATCAAGTGGGAGCCCTCCAGTGAACAAACGGAGCCACTTGCCAGTGGCGCGTGAAGCCGGCAACCTTAGCCCGTGCGGATGCCAAACCCACGGCTGCTCTTTCGACGCCGCCTCGCACTGCCCCAGTTTCGAAGGCCCGCGTCGAAGCCGGGAGACCCTCGAATCTTCGGATTTAACGCCGAGAGAGACCTGATCATCTCCGAGGTCGTCGGGCGCGTACTCGGTGAGATCGGGGGGGCGCCCGAGGCGCTGATGCTGGCCCTCAACGAGACCGCGCATCACGAGATTCGACGTCTTGAGGCGCAGCGTGACGAGGAGAGCGCGGTGCATCTCCCGAGGTGGCATCGGATCATCCGCCGAGTTGGCTCGATGGATGAGGGCAAGCTCAAGCAGACACTTCGCGAGGAGCTCGATCGAATGACCCGTGACGTCGCTGGGAATTTCGACGCGCGCGTTTACAACTTCGCGCTGCGGCTCGTGCGCCCGACGGTTGTCGCGGCCATGAATCCGCGTTCTGTCGTGTCACGAGAGCCGAACCGGGCAGCGCTTGATCTCGTGATGCGGTGTGAGGGAGAGGTCGACGCGGTTCAGGCGTTGGCGAAGAAGGGGACGTTGGTGTTCGTTCCAACGCACTCGTCCAACCTCGACTCGCTCGCGGTGGGGGAACAACTCTCAAGACGAGGCCTGCCTCCCGCCGTCTACGGCGCCGGCAAGAACCTCTTCTCCAACCCCATCGTCTCATTTTTCATGCACAACCTGGGGGCCTACCGGGTCGACCGACGGGTGAGGGCGAGCTTGTACAAGAGTGTGCTCAAGGCCTACGCGTGCGTCTTGCTTGAGCGCGGGTATCACATGTTGTTCTTCCCGGGAGGGACACGGTCGCGGTCTGGACTCGTTGAAAATAAGCTCAAGCTGGGTCTCGCGGGCACCGCAGCCGAGGCGTACGCGCGAGGGCTTATGCGAGGTCGGGCGCGGCGGATTTTCTTCGTACCGATCACGATCAACTACGAGATCGTGTTGGAGGCGGAGACCCTAATCGAAGATTTCCTCAAGGAGCAGGGGAAGACGCGATACATCATCGAAGATGATGAGTTCTCGCAGATCGATCGCTGGTTCTCCTTCTTTGGACAGCTGCGAGATCACGACGCCGGTTGTGTGCTCCGGATCGGAACGCCCATCGATCCCTTTGGAAACCTCGTTAACGGGCAAGGGGAGTCGTTGGCACCGGACGGTCGAATCATCGATCCGGCCGAATATGTGCGATCGGGGGGGGAGGCGAAGCTGGACTCGGAGCGCGACGCTGCCTACACGCGCGAACTCGGTGATCGGATCATGGAGGCGTATAAACGCAACACGGTGATCATGGCGACGCAGCTCGTCGCGCACGTGTTCTACCGAGCCCTTGTGATACAGACTGCGGGGCTCGACTTGTTCGCGAGGATGCGGTGTCGGGGAGAGGTGCGGCTGTCCCGAGCGGAGGCGCTTGAGCAGCTCACGAGGTGCCGCTCAGAGCTCCTAGAGATCGAGTCGGAGGGGAGCACAGTACTCGGCGCATCGGTGCGAGAGGCGCCCCCGGAGCAGCTGCTCCAACGGGCGATGGATGCGTGGCGGTACCACACACGTCCGATCCTCCGACAAGAGGGCGATGATTTGATCGTCGAAGATCCGCCGCTGCTGCTGTTCTATCACCATCGAATTGTGACGCACGCGGAGCGGTTGGCGACGAGTGAGCCAGAGCGCGACGCCGCGATCGAAATGGCCAGAATGTGGAGGTTGCAGTCGTGAGCGTCGGGGTGATCGGGGGAGGGTTCGGCTATGGAATCGCGGCCGCGGTCGCGCGGGGGGGTCACCAGGTCTCTTTGTGCACCCGTCGTTCCTTCGAGGCCTTGCCCGGCGGGATCTCGGTCTCTGGCTCACTCGAGGAGGTGCTGCGCCATGACTTGATCTACGTGGCGGTCCCTTCGCCGAGCCTGCCCTCGTTGCTCGACGAGCTTGTTCACCTTGTGGACGGCCGACACCGGCTCGTCCACGTGAGCCGAGGCCTCGTGGGCGTGGAACTGAAGACGGTGTGCCAGGTGCTCGTGCAAAGGACCAGCGCGCGGCGGGTTGGGGTGTTGGCGGGGCCCTTGTCCGACGCGGTGCTCCGTGAGGGGAGTCCCGGGGGAGCCGTTGTCGCCTCGGACTACCCTGAGGTGATCCGATGCGTTCGCGAGACTCTCGGGGGTCCGCGCTTACGGATTTACGGCAGCGCCGATCGGCAAGGAGTTGAAGTGGGAGCCGCCATGACCGGTATCCTACTCTTCGCACTCGGATTTGGCGCCGGCATGGGCTTTGGTCCATCAACTCTGGGGATGTTAGCGGCGCGAGGGATGGCAGAAATAGTTCGGGTCACGCGTGAACTCGGTGGACGCGCGGAGACGTTGACGGGGCTCGCCGGGTTCGGTGATCTGATGTCCGCGGTGGCCGGAGACCGACGGCCTGAGTACGCGCTTGGAGAAGCGGTCGCCAAGGGCATCTCACCTGGAGAGGCTCAAGCGAATCTCAACGCGCACGTGGAGGGCGCGAAGATCATCGACGATCTCTGCGAGTTTGCGAACTCGCGGCGCTTGGATCTCCCGCTGGTGGTGGCGCTCGGTGGCGTTCTGCGCGGTGAAATCAGCGGTGAGCAAGCGGTGGATCGCCTCATGTCGCGTGAGGTCGGTGGGGAGGGGCTTTAGCCCCCGGCGTCAGTAGGGTGCGACCCACAATACGGTCAGGTCCCACAAGAGGTGTGCGAGGATAGGGGCGACGAAGCTTCGGGTTCGCGCAGCGAGCCACGCCCAACACCCGCCGGCGAGGAAGGCGCCCAGGATCAAGATGGGGGGTCCGATGAGAAGATGGGCCAAGGTAAACGCGATCGTAGAGACACCAATTGCGAGGGCCGGCCGGTTCATCGCGAGCAACGGCATTAACAGGGCGCCGCGGAAGATGATGTCTTCCGCCATGACCGCGAGTCCGATCGCGACGAGAGAAAATGTCGTGGGGAACGCGTCCGAGAATCCGTA
>CALKDV010000385.1 GCA_938084085.1 uncultured Nannocystaceae bacterium | reverse complement strand
CGACCTCGACACCATGCAAACCGGCGCGGTGCAGCTCGGATTCAACATGATCGCGACGCCGCGCAAACCCCCTTCGGGCGGCCTCCTCGCGACCATGTGGAGCCTTCCAGACGCTCCGGCGCTGCGCTCGTGGAGCGCGAGTCAATCCCTGGACCTCACCGCCCCCACCGACGATCGCCCGTTCTTTTTTCAAATGCTCAAGCCCTCGACATGGTTGGCGCAGCGCGAGCATTTTGAATCCTTGGACCTCCCGATCCTTGGGAATCTGCACGCGACCCAGACCCTCGTCTGGGCCACGCTCGTTTCGCTATTCCTCGCAACGCTGGGGATCTTCGCGCCGCTCGCGTTGCGGGCGCGCGTGTCCAAGAACGCCGAGCCTCGACCGCAGGGGCTGCGAGCCGCGGGGCTCTACTTCGCGCTCATCGGCACCGGCTTTATGTTCGTGGAGATCGGCCTGTTGTCTCGCCTCGATGTGCTGCTCGGCGATCCCGTGCGAGCCCTCGCCGTGCTGCTCGGCGGCATCATCCTGGGCGCAGGTGTGGGCAGCCTGAGCAGCGCGCGCTTCGGTCTCGAGGCCAACACCAAGACCAGCTGGCTCTTCCCCGTCATCCCCGTCACGGCCATCGTCGCCGCGATCCTCGCCAGCAACGTCGTCGGCGCAGAGCTTGTGACCGGCGGCGCGATCACGCGAAATCTCGCCGCCCTGTCGCTGGTGTTCTTCCCAGGCGCAGGCATGGGCATATGTTTCCCGATCGGGCTGCGACTCGCTCGCGCCCACGGTGACCGCGACTCCATCGGTCCGTGGCTCTGGGGGATCAACGGCGCCACAGGTGTCTGCGCCAGCAGCCTCGCACTCGGCGCGACGATGGTGTGGGGCATCTCGACGACGCTGTGGATCGGCGGTCTTTGCTACGCCTTGTTGCTCGTCCCGGCGCGTCAGATGGCTCGACGCGCGGCACGACCCGTCGACGACGCAGGCCACGGAGCGGTCACGAACTAGAACTCGCGTGACGACGCAGGCTTGTAAACGAGCTTGCCATTCTCGGTCGTGCACGACCAGCTCCCAAGAAAGATCTTCGCGCGCTTGCACGTGACGATCACGCTCCCAAGATTCGTCTCCCACTCGTAGCGACGCTGCGTGATGTCCGTTCGCACAGCGGTCGGGCTGCTCGCGTCGCTCCCGCGGCGGTGACTCCTCACGCCGATCACGATGCACGAGCTGTCGAGATCGCAGGCGTGGGAGCGCGAGAGTTCCTCGGTCTCGGCTCCCGGTCGAGAGTTTTGAAACCCTTGGTAGCTGACAAACAACGCCGCTGCGAGGATGATGTAGGAGCCGAAGCTGCGAAGATCTTTCATATAAATCTGCCTGGAGGCGCGACCTCCATCGCGACGATACCCCAGACCGATCTGTTCTTCTATGGGACAGCCACCCCGCTCCGCGCCAGTCGGTCTGCACCCGCGGACCCAGGATCGAAACGAGACACCCAGCGCGAATGCTCTCAGCTCCGTGTCGCCTCCCTCCCCACGTCTGCGAACGCATGGAGTGGATGCCTCGCCACCGAGGACAGACGACGGAAAACGCGAGCGACGGATTTCCTCCACGGCGAGGGGTGCTCAGGTCCACCGGTCTTGGTACGATGTCGAGGTGTGGACGCCACCTGAGCGGATCAAACACGCCGTTGAGGAGACTCGATGGCCCGACCGCGCGACCGCAGAGGCGAGTTTACTTTTCTCTCCCATCGACGTCGGCGCGGTGTCCTTGACGAGTCGAACCTGGGTTCCCGCCATGGTCCCCTGGCGCGCCACCGAAGACGGCGCGGTCACGGAGGATGTTCGGGCCTGGTATTCTCGCTTCGCCCAAGGCAAGCCGGGCGCCCTCGTCGTGGAGGCGACGGGCATTCGTGACGTCGCGAGTGGACCGCTCCTTCGGATCGGCAGCGACGCCTTTCTCCCCGGCTTGAGTTCGCTTCGCCAAGACGTTGAGCGCGCCAGCGAGGGGGAGACCCGCCTCTTCATCCAGCTGATCGACTTCTTGGCCGTCAAACGCCGACCCGATCCCGTGAAGTTCTTCGCCCGATTTTGGCGGCCGACCGCGACGGAGCGCGCGCGCCTCGCCAAACATGTCGCCGATCCTGCCTGGATGGAGGCGCCGGAGGAGGAGGTGCGCACCTACCTCGCCGCCCAGCCAGCCGCCGTCCAAGACGAGATCCTTGAGCCCCGCGCACGGCGTGATCTTCGCTTCGGATACCGCGAGCAGGTGGACGATCTCCACCTCCCCCACGTTGAGGCGCTACCTCGGCAGCTCCCCCGACTCTTCGCTGACGCCGCGGCGCGGGCTCAACGAGCGGGGTTTGACGGGGTGGAACTCCACTTCGCTCACGCCTACACCATGGCGAGCTTCCTCTCGAAGACCAACCAGCGTCCCGACGGCTACGGCGGCTCTTTGCGAGGTCGCCTGCGCCTCCCCCTCGAGGTGGTCGCCGCGGTGCGGGACGCCGTCGGCGCAAACTTTACCCTCGGGTGCAGGATGCTCGGTGATGAGGTCATCGCCGGCGGCACGGGACTTGAGGAGGCGAGTGAAATCGCCGCGACCTTGGCGAACGGCGGCCTCGACTTCATCAGTGTCTCCAAAGGCGGCAAGTTTGATGATGCGAAGATGCCGAAGGTCGGCCAAGCGGTGTATCCCTACACGGGACCGAGCGGCTACGAGTGCATGCCCACGGTCTACAGCGACCAGACCGGGCCGTTTGGACGCAACGTGAGCCTCGCGGGCCAAATTCGCCGCACCATGCGGGCGCGGGGCCTCCTCGTCCCCGTGGTCACGGCGGGAGGCATCCACAGCTTCGACCAGGCGGAGAAAATCTTGCGCGAAGAGGACGCGGACATCATCGGCGCGGCTCGGCAGTCCCTCGCCGATCCAGACTGGTTCGAGAAACTCCGCACGGGCCACGGCGCCGAGATTCGTCGCTGCAAGTTCACCAACTACTGTGAGGCCCTCGACAATCGACACCTCCAGGTCACCTGCCAGCTTTGGGACC
>CALKDV010000384.1 GCA_938084085.1 uncultured Nannocystaceae bacterium | reverse complement strand
GGCGACCCGTCAACGACAGGAGACGGAGATGGAGACGGCGACCCGTCAACGACAGGGGATGGAGACGGAGACGGAGACGGAGACGGTGATCCGACGACGACCGGAGACGGTGACGGAGATGGAGACGGCGATCCCTGCAATGGTTTATTACCCGCGATGTTTCGAGACTTCGAGGAAGCGCATCCAGACTTTGGCTGCAGCTACAGCGGCACGACCGCCTATCCCGGACTTGTCCTCAATGCGTTGGGGACCGACCAAAAACCGCAATACAATCCGTCTCCTCCGCCGCCACCCTCCAACTGGAGCGGCTCTGCCGTACAAATCACGAGCGCCCAGACGTTCGCGGAGTGGTACAACGACGTGCCGGGGACGAATACCCCGGTGCCGGGGAGCATCCAACTCACGGAGACCTCACCCGGGTTCTTCTCGTTTTCATCCAACGACTTCACGCCGATCGGTGCTGGAAATGGGGCGTTCACCACGGAGCTTCACACCTTCTTCGTGTACCAGCCCGGGCAGGTGTTCTCGTTTACTGGAGATGACGACCTGTGGATCTTCATCGAGGGACAGCTTGTGGTGGATCTTGGCGGGATGCACGGCTCGACCATGGGCTCTGTGGATCTCGACAACCTCGGTCTCAATCCCGGCACCACCTACGCGATGGATATTTTTCACGCCGAGCGCTGCTATGGCGCCAGCAATTTCCAGATCGAAACCTCCATTAACTGCTTCCTTCCGCAGTGAGGAGGGGGCAGTCGTGCACGCGTGGAGGGGCTCCTCGGTCGAGTCGCAGGGCCCATTGCCGCTGTTGATGGAGGGGCCGGCTGGCCTGACGCGCATCGCATGTACCATGGGGGCATCTTGAGCGTGGACGACGAAGACAAGGCGGTTGTATTGCTGAGCGGGGGACTCGATTCGACGACGGTCCTCGCCCTGGCCACGCGAGAACATGCGGAGGTCTACGCGCTCTCCTTCTCCTATGGTCAGCGACACGGTGTGGAGTTGGAGGCGGCGCGCCGGATCGCGAAGTCCTACGGGGTGCGAGAGCACGTAGTGGTCGAAATCGATCTGCGCAGGTTCGGAGGCTCCGCGCTGACGGATGACATCCCAGTCCCCAAGGACCGCTCCAATGAAGAGTCGGCCGCGTCAATTCCTCCGACCTATGTGCCGGCCCGCAACACGGTGTTTTTGTCGTTCGGGATGGCGTGGGCGGAGGTGCTCGGGGCGCGCTCATTGTACTCGGGCGTCAACGCGGTGGACTACTCTGGCTACCCCGACTGTCGCCCGGAGTTCATCGCGGCCTTCGAGGTCATGGCGAATCTCGCGACCAAGGCAGGAGTGGAAGGTCGTCGGCTCGCGCTTCGTGCTCCCCTCATCGAGATGCAAAAATCGGAGATCATTAAGCTCGGTGTGGAGCTTGGTGTGGACTATGGTGCCACGCACTCTTGCTATGATCCCGGCGAGGCGGGGGAGGCGTGCGGCCGGTGTGACTCGTGCGGTCTACGCCGTCGAGGCTTTGAGGCAGCGGGGCTCCAAGACCCACGCGGGGCATAAGCGCGTTTCTACGCGGAGCGGCGCGGACGCCCCTCAGCGTCTGATTTTGGTGATAGCGTCGCGCCATGACGACGCTGCCACAGTCTCTGTTACCGATGACATCGAGCGTGGGCTCCAACGGCAACCTTTGCATCGGCGGTGTCGACACCCTCGCGCTCGCGGAGACCTACGGCACGCCGTTGTTCGTCTATGACGAAGCACATATTCGGGCACGATGTCGAGAGGCGGTCCGGGCGTTTGGTCCCGGTGTCGCGTACGCGAGCAAGGCGTTCTTGTGCAAGACGATGGCGCGTCTCGTCGCGGACGAGGGGATGCATATCGACGTCGCCTCCGGCGGTGAGATGCACGTGGCGCTGGCCGCAGGGGTCCCCGCCAGTCGGCTCGTACTTCACGGGAACAACAAGTCGCGCCGTGAACTTCGGGTAGCGATGGAGCAGGGGGTCCATCGAATTGTCGTTGACAGTTTCGATGAGCTCGATCGTATTGAGTCACTCGTCGCGGAGGGGCTTCACGCGCCCGCCGTTCTGTTGCGGATTACGCCCGGGGTGGAGGCCCACACGCACGAATTCATTCAGACGGGGCAAGACGATTCCAAATTCGGCTTCGGCGTTCGCGCTGGCCATGCGCAGGAGGCCATCGCGCGGGCGCAGCAGAGCGCCTCGATCAACTTGGTGGGGCTCCACGCGCACGTGGGGAGCCAGGTCTTCGATGTGAGTTCTTTTGAAAAAGTGATCGAGGTGCTCGCGCCGATCTTTAACCCGCTCGGGTTGGAAGAGCTTTGCATTGGGGGTGGCTTGGGAGTGGCCTATGTGGAGGGGGAGCGCTCCGACGGGCTCGTCGAGTGGGGCGAGAGCATTCGTCGTGCGTGCGCTGCACACGAGGTGACGGCCAGGATTACGGCGGAGCCCGGTCGTTCGATCATCGCGTCTGCGGCGGTGACCCTCTACACGATCGGCACGATCAAAGAGATCCCGGGTGTCCGCACCTACGTCTCCGTGGATGGAGGCATGAGCGACAACCCTCGCCCCGTGCTCTACGGGAGCGGCTACGAGACGTTCCTGCCGCGCGCGGTGTCGGAGCCGCGAGAGGCGGTGGTACGCCTCGTCGGAAAGCATTGCGAGTCCGGTGACCTCCTTGTCCGGGAGGGCCGACTCCCGGCTGACTACGCCGTCGGCGATCTCGTAGCGACGCCGGTCACCGGTGCGTACGGATACGCTCTCGGGAGCAACTACAACAAGGTGCCTCGTCCGGCCGTGGTGTTTGTGTCCGACGGTGTCGCCACCGAGGTTGTGCGTCGCGAAACCTGGGACGACCTCCTTCGTCTTGATCTTTGATCGCGAAGGAGCTGTGGCCCCCACGGAGGGGCCGCGTGGCTCATAAGCTCGTTGTGCTGCCCGAGTCCGAGCCCGTGCCGTCGCCCGGTGGAATTGGATCGGCGGGTGCAAACTCCTCGGGAGGGGAGGCCTGCCCAAAAATATCCCACCCCCAACACTCAATTTCTCCCGTGTCTCGTATGGCGCAGCCGTGGCGGAGCCCGAGACTGAGATCGCGAAATGTCCCCTCGGGAGGGAGCGATTGCCCCGCATCCTGCGCGCCACAATCCACCACCCCGTCGCCACACCCCCAGCATTCGATGGCACCCGCGGTGGTCAGGCCGCAGGTGTTGAAGCCGCCCGCATCGATTTTGAGGAACGTTCCCTCTGGCGGGGTCGCCTGTCCGAAGTCAAAGTCTCCGCATCCGTTCGTGCCGTCGCCACAGCCCCAGCACGCGAGCAGTCCGTCGGTGGAGAGGGCGCATCCGTGGGCGGCTCCCACGGTGAGGTGGGTGTAAAAACCCTCGGGCGCGTCAAGACGGCCGCCTCCTTGGACGCCCCAGCAGCGCAGCTCTCGACCTGTGGTGAGACCACAGGTGTGGAAATCGCCTGCGGCCACGGCGGTATAATTCCCCGGGGGGATCTCGTCTGGCGGGAGGTCGAAGGAACATTCTCCCCCACTATTTCCGCACCCCCAACACTC
>CALKDV010000383.1 GCA_938084085.1 uncultured Nannocystaceae bacterium | reverse complement strand
ATCACCCCGCGTTGGTGGCGGTGTCCCCGCAAGCCCCCATCGCCGACTGGTGGTACGACGATTTTCATCATCACGGCGCTTTCTTCCTTCCGCATGCCTTTAACTTTCTCGCGGTGTTCGGTCGCCCTCGCACCGGACCCACCAAAAAGTGGGGGCCGCGCTTTGATCATAAGACCAAGGACGGCTTCCAGTTCTTCTTGGATCTCGGGCCGCTCGAGAACGCGCGCACGCGGTATCTGGGCCAAGACAACGCATTTTGGAACTCATTGGTCGCGCACCCCAACTACGACAAGTTTTGGCGCGACCGCGACATCTTGCCGCACTTGTCCGACGTGGCGCCCGCTGTGATGACAGTGGGAGGATGGTTTGACGCAGAGGACCTCTATGGGCCCCTGAAAATTTATGAGGCGGTTGAGAAAAAGAACCCTGACGTGTTCAACATGCTGGTGATGGGGCCGTGGAGGCATGGCGGCTGGTCGAGGACCGACGGCGATCATCTTGGAGATGTCTCGTTTGGGGCGAAGACCTCACGTTTTTATCAAGAAGAGGTCGAGCGCCGTTTCTTTGGGCACTTTCTGCGCGGCGAAGGTGAACTCGATTTGCCCGAGGCGCTGGTGTTCGAGACGGGTAGTAACGAGTGGCGCTCATTTGACGCGTGGCCGCCCCCCACCGCGGCGCCAGCGGCGATGTATTTTGGCGGCGATGGGACTCTGGTAGACGCCCTACCGACGCAGCGGAAGGCGAGGGATCGATTCGTCAGTGACCCGGACTCGCCAGTGCCGTTCACCGAGGATGTCGCCACCGGGATGACCCGTGAATATATGACCGACGATCAGCGCTTCGCGTCGCGGCGCCCTGACGTGATGACCTATCGGTCCGCGCCGCTAGAAAAGGGGATGACCCTCGCCGGCCCGATTGAAGCGGAGCTTTGGGTGACCACGGATCACGAGGACGCGGATTGGATCGTCAAGTTGATCGACGTGTTCCCGGATGACGCAAAGGACCACGAATTCCTCAGCGAGGGGCAGCATATGAGCGGCTACCAGATGATGGTGCGCAGCGAGGTCTTACGCGGCCGGTTTAGGAACTCGCCCGCGAGCCCAGAGCCGTTCAAGCCAGGGCAGCCCACGCGGGTGACCGTGGAGCTGCAAGACGTGCTGCATCGGTTTGAGCCAGGTCATCGAATTATGGTGCAGGTTCAGAGCACCTGGTTTCCGTTGGTTGATCGCAACCCACAGCGATGGGTGGACAATATCTTCGAGGCGACAAAAGATGACTTTGAGGCCGCGAACCATGAGGTGCTCAGAGAGAGCGCCCACCCGAGCGCCCTCCGCTTTTCTACCGTCCCAGAGCAGAGCGCATCCCCACCATGAGTGTTGAGGCCAGCGGTCGCCCGCGCGCGGGTCGCATCGGGCTCGCGCTCGCGGTCGCCGTGTTCGCCGTGTCCTGTGCGGCGATCTTTTTCCGGCTCGCGGCGCCGACGCATCCTGTGGTGATGGCTGGGACGCGCTTGACGATCGCCGCGTTGGTGTTCGCGATTCCCACAGTGCGTTCGATTCGAAAGGGGCGGCTACCTCGCGCCCAAGTGCGCGCCGCAGCCTTCGGTGGACTCTGGTACGCGCTGCACTTTGGAACGTGGGTGACCTCGTTAACGCTCACCTCGGTCGCGGCGTCTGTGTCCCTCGTGACGGCGACGCCGTTGATTCTCGGCCTCATCGCGCTCAAAACTGGAAAGGACCGCCCCTCGGGCCGGGTCTGGATCAGCCTCGGCGTGGTGCTGGCTGGGTTGGTGGTGCTGGGCGTGGAACACGGCGGCGGGGACGCGAGCGGTGACCGGCTCGTCGGAGACGGGCTCGCGCTCGCGGGGGCAGCTGCGATGGCCGGCTACATGCTGCTCGTACGTGCTCAGGGGGAGACGCTCGATGCCGTCGCGTTCTCTGGAGTGGCGCTCGCGGTGGGGGCCGCGGCGCTGTTGCTTTGGTCCGTCGTGTTGGGGATCCCTCTGGAGATTCCCAGCCAGCAGGCGGGTTTTTGGATCTTGATGGCCGCGCTTGTGCCCCAGCTCATCGGTCATACGACCCTGACGTGGACTCTGAAATACCTACCGCCGACAGGCGTGGCGATCGCGGCGGTGTCGGAACCCGTGGTGTCAACGCTGCTCGGTGTGATCATCCTCGAGGAGAGGGTAGGGGTCGTGGCCGCCATCGGTTGCGGCTTGACGTTGGTCGGAGTGGCGCTCGCGGCGACTCGCCGGCGTTGAGAGGCGTGCACCGGTCCCGCGCTCTACGTGACACGTCGCGGGCGCGTGGGTTCACCCACCGAACATACGGACGAGCGCGCGTTGAACCCACGCGGGGTGGTCATAGCTCACGGGGTCGCTCGTCGTGCGGGGGGCGACGACCTGCGCCACGACATGGTCTTGAGGATCCGAGGAGAGACGCGGGCGCTCCACGAGATGCAGCTCCAAATTCTCGGGGCATCCGTCACATCGATGAAGCTCACGTGGGGTGCCCTCGTACGCTTGCTGAATGTCTCGCCAGTGTACGGTCAAAACATCCTCAACCTGGAGGGCGAACCCCTTCGTGTCGACCTCGGCGGTTTTAACTAGCACGAGGGCGATTCCGTAGAGGAGATCGGTCGCGTGTTGCAGCACATACGGATCCAACGGGAGGCCCGTGAGTTCAAGATCGACCGCGCCGAATCGCCGCATTCCCCGTGTGGTCATTCGTACGGAGCGCGTCTCGCCGTCTCCCTCTTGGAACGGCACCACCGTCACCTGTGACGCGACAGACGCGGTCGCTGACCGTAGTCGAGCCTCAGAAAAAGACACCACGTCGCGCACCTCGAGGGTGTCGGGGTCGAGAATCAACGCGTTGAGCTTCTGCGACGCGATTCGGACGAGGGTCTGGAGCAGCCTCAGCCCGCGGAACGCCTCGCGCGCGCGGTAGTCGGCTCGAAGTAACACCGCGTAGCGCCGAGCGCTGAGGCTGGCCCGATCTTCCTCGGACAGGGCACGAGACAAGATGGGGTCTTGCAATACGGACGTGGAGGCGACCTTGTCGGTCTCCAACAGCGCCGTGTGCAGACCGATGAGGTCCGAGACCTTCACTCGACGCCGCATGGCCGCGGCGTCGGAGGGATCCACCTGCTGCGCGGAGAGGGGAGCGATCGCCGAAGGCGCCTCGGCATCGGTGCCGATGAGCGTGCGGAGGAGGCGGACCTCATCCAGGTTGGCGTTTTCGGCGAACGTCTCGTCAACCCAGCCTTGGAGGGTTGCCCGTGAGGGCACGCTCGGTGGCCCTGGCTCCGTTTGTGGGGGAAGCAATAGGAGATATCCTTGGCTGCTCCGGTCGGCGAAGACGACCCGGTGTTGGGTCGCGTCTCTGGCTCCCCACGTGGACGCCTGTCTGGGCTTCGATTCTGAATATTTGGCGGGAGACGTCGCGGGCGGGGTCGCCGGCGCCGAGCCCTCATCGCGCGTCGCAGCTCCGGATCGCGTAGGGTCGGGCCGCATCTGACTGCGGCCACATCCCATGGAGACGCTCGCCGCGAGGACGAGGGCAGGGAGAATGTGGCTTCGCAGATGGGCGCGAGGCGTCATCTTTCAGCGCTCCATCGCCTCGCGTGGGCCGCGAGGAGGGAGGAGACCACGGAGGAGTCCACGTTGCCCCCGGTGAGCATGACACCGACCCGCCGAGGCGCGCCCGGGAGTCGACGTCGGAGGGCGACCGCGAGTCCGGCGGCGCCCGAGGGCTCCACGAGGATCTTATGGCGGAGCAAGAGACCGATGAGGGCGTACCCCATGTCGTCGTCGTCCACCAGAATTCCAGAGTCCGCTCGGCGTTTGGCGATGGCGAAGTTTCGTTCGCCCACCATGACGGGTTTGAGTCCATCTCCCAGGGTGGGGCCAGGTTGTACCGCGACCCGCTCGCCGTGTTGCAGAGAGCGAGTCATGGCGTCGCACCCGTGAGGCTCCACCGCATAGATTGGAAAGTCCTCATCGGCCGCCGCGAGGCACGCGCCCGCGAGTACTCCGCCGCCGCCGGTCGGGATCAGGAGCGCGTCAAGCTGGACTCCGAGGGCGCGCGTGTCCTCCAGCAATTCTAAGGTCGCGGTGCCTTGACCTGTGATGATATAGTCGTCGTCGAAGGGCTGAATGATTGTGGCGCCGGTCTTCGCGGCTAGCTCGTGCGCCTTCTTTTTTCGTTCATCCGAGGTCGTCCCGGCGATGACGACAGTCGCGCCCTCGCGCCGCACGCCAGCGACTTTAACGGCCGGCGCGTCCTCGGGCATGGCGATGGTGGCGGACATGTCAAAGCGCCTCGCGGCCATCGCGACCGCCTGGGCGTGATTGCCGGAGCTGTAGGTGATTACGCCGCGGGCCCGCGCCTCTTTCGAGAGTCGACCGACCGCGTGCAGGGCTCCGCGAGCCTTAAACGCGCCAATGTGCTGCAAATTCTCGGCCTTTAGATAGAGCTCGCATCCAGCGTCACCCTCGAGAAGATTGGCGCGAATGGTAGGTGTACGGACAATTTGACCCGCCAGGCGCTCCGCGGCGTCGAGGACATCGCTCCGACCGAGCGAAGAGTTCATGGATGAGTTTTGAGAGCCGTGCACGTTCCGGTATCTTTCACGGGTTGGGCGAGACGATCAAGCTTCGAATGCCGAGATTTGGGAAAGTTTCGTGGCCTGTAGTGGCGTGGCTTGTCATCGTCGCGATTTACCTGACGTCGGTGAGCGCCTGTGGCCTTTGGGACCCGTGGGAGACCCACTACGGGGAGGTGGCGCGCAACATCTTGGTGCGGGGGGATCCTCTCGATTTGTGGTGGCGGGGCGGCTACGGCCCGAGCGGGCGCGCTGAAAACGTCTTTTATTCGAAGCACGCGCTCCCTTTTTGGTGCATGGCGGTTTCGTTGCGGACCTTTGGTGTGGGGACCTCAGCCGATCCTGCTGAGATGGCAGGAGGGCTTTGGCCGGAGCTGGCGCTTCGAACGCCGAGCATGCTCTTTGGGCTAGGGGCCGCGTTATTCTTGTCGTACGTGATCAGCCGCTGCGTGTCGCGCCGCGCGGGCTTCCTCGCCGGGCTGGCCCTCGCGACGATGCCGCAGTACGCCGTGGCGTCACGGCAGGCGATCACGGATATCTACTTTGTGGCGCCGGTGGTGATGGCGATGGGCGCATGGGCGATGGCCATGCTGGATGGGGAACGGACACTGCGCCGTGGGCAGAGGTTCGGTCGAACGCACTGCGCTCAAGATCCGGCGTGGCGAGGGTTCGCGCTGGTGTTCACGCTCGCGGCGATCGTGCCCCTCACAGTTTTACATTTGCACGTCAACTCCGCTGACACGGTGGCTCGGGTCTCTCGCTTCGCGAAAGGGCCGTTTCTTCCGAGCACCGAGACGCTCGTGGAGATCTCCAACACGCTGTGGCTCTATTGGGGACTTGTGGTGGTGGTCGTGGTGGCGAGCCTTCGGTGGCGCACCCACCGGGACGTCTGGATGGGCGTCGTCTATATCGGCGGCGGCCTGTCCTTGATGGGAAAAGGTTTCTTAGGCCCCGGTCTCATCGGTCTGCTGATCTTGACTGACATGCTGGTGAGTGGGCGTATTCGGCAGCTCCATCGCGTCGGCCTTCCCGTCGGAGTTGTGATCTTTGTGCTGACCTGTCTACCCTGGCACCACTCGAT
>CALKDV010000382.1 GCA_938084085.1 uncultured Nannocystaceae bacterium | reverse complement strand
CACCGTTCCATCCATACGTGCCCGCCACGATGCGGAGGCGATACGTCGCGCCGGGCGTGAGGCTGTCTTTGGGTCGGACCATCAGTACGCTGCCCTCGCACCAACGGGACGTCGCGAGCTCGTCACGCGAACCCCGGGTTCGATACGGGAACAGCGAGATCTCTACCTCCGTGTCGAATGCGGAGCCGCCGGAGGTCAAGAGGACTTCGAACCCGTCGAACGCGGTGGGGTAGAGTTGGGCCGAAAAGCAGACATCGATGCTGGAGGACGGGGTGACACCCACCGCGTCTCGACGCGGTTCCGTGTCGACGATGGTGATGTCACCGCGGTCGAAGCCCGGCGTCACGTCGCGGGGCTCACCACACCCGGCCGCTCCAAGGGCGGTGAGGAGCGCCATTTGTGGGGGTCGGCGCAGATGGCAGCACCCCATGGATCTTGCGCGAGGCACTGCTGGGAACCATACCGCGCTCCGGACTGAAGATCGGCATCGGGTGGTTGCCCCCAGGCATGTTCGTGCCAGCGGGGCACCGCACGGGGGGATTGCGGACCTCGCGCGACTTCGAGCCTCGGCAGGAGGCGGACGTCCGAGCGAATGGGCAGAGTGCCGCGCGATGGAGCCCGCGGGAGGCTGCCGGGCGGCCACCGTGAACGCAGTCTCCGTCCGCTGGCCCCGTTCGTATGTTCGGGGTCTTCATATTGACCATTTTCTCCCGGCGTTGGTATGTTTTACGCGCTTATCAGGGCCAATCAGTCCGGGGCACCATCCGTGCAGATCGCATGGATGCTTTACCGAGAGGTACACAAGGTGAATCGCTTTAGTCGCTCTACACTCCTCACCATCGCTTGCGTGACCCTCTTGGCTCTCCCAGGATGTGGTCCGTTTGGCTATATCAAGAAGACCGCGAAGAACGCGACACAAGCCGTCGCGCGAGCCAAGGCCGAAGGGGCGGAAGAGCTAGCGCCCTACGAGTATTGGGGATCGACCGCCTATCTCGATCAGTCCAAGGTGATGATGGGCTACAGCGAGTACGAGCGCTCCTTTGATTACGGAGACCGAGCGCTGCAACTGGCCGGAGAGGCCGAGCGCAAAGCGAAGCGCAACGAAGAGCTTGGCGTGGCAGATGGGCTCACCGAGACCGACGACGTCGATCCCGACAGTGCCGATGGCGTGGACGGCGATGACGTCTCTTCGACGAGCGCACAGGATGGAGGCTCCAAGTGAAGGGCGCTCAACGAATCCCTCGCCGCGGGCGAGTCGCCGCATCTACCGGGGCGCTGTTTTTGTCGATGTCGCTGACCTCATGTGCGGGCGAGCAGCTCAAGGGGCAGGTCATGGGCACACAGACGGCGTTGCAGCGTGCGATCCGTGATGGGTCCAAGGCCATCGGATGCGCGCCGAAAGACACGGCCCTCGCCGAAGCCAACATAAAGTTTGCAGAGGACGCCCTGAAGATGGGCGAGATGTTTCGCGGGCGAGAGCACGCGCAGCTCGCAGACCTCTATATGAAGCTCGCCGTGGCGAAGACCGATCCGGTTCGATGTCGTGAGCCGGGATTCGTGGCGCGACCTGCGGGGGATCTCGCGGATGACAAGGATCAAGACGGCTACGACGACGACGTCGACACGTGTCCTGAGGACCCCGAGGATTTCGACGGGTTTGAGGACGAGGATGGCTGCCCGGACACGGACAACGACAAGGACGGGATCCTCGACGCATCGACCTTCGAGAACGGCCAATGGGTCAGCCTCGACATGAAGGGCGATCTGGACTGCCGAAACGATCCCGAGGATCTCGACGGATTTGAAGACGAGGACGGCTGTCCCGACCCCGACAATGATCAAGATGGCATCCTCGATGAGGTCGATCAGTGCCCGAATGAGGGCGAGGACTTCGACGGATTCCAAGACGAAGACGGCTGTCCCGAGAACGACAACGACCAAGACGGCATCCTCGACGCCGAAGACCAGTGCCCCAACGATCCCGAGGATATGGACGGGGATCAAGACGAGGACGGATGTCCCGACTTGGCGGCGAAGTGGGATGGTTGTGAGCTCAAGCTTGGGGACAAGATCTACTTCCAATTCAACAAATATGAGATTGATCCGAAGAGCTTCGATCTCCTCGGCGATGTCGCGCTTGCCCTGAATGAGGGCGGCAACAAGGCTGTCACCATCGAAATCGGCGGGCACACGGACAGCAAGGGCAGCGGCAAGTACAACCAGAAGCTCTCGCAACAGCGTGTGGAGGCTGTGCGCACGTATCTCGTGACCAAGGGCGTGGACCCGTCGCGGATGGCCGCGGTTGGGTACGGTGAGGAAATGCCAATTGACACGAACCGCACGGCGGAGGGCAGAGCCAACAACCGTCGCGTTGAGTTCATTCGAACGGACAACGAGTGCAAAAAGTGAGGCGCGTTGCCTGCACTCGCTTGAGCACTCTCGTCCGTGGTCTAGGAGCTCTCCGCTCCGATGAGAAAGAATGAAGACCGGAACGATGCAACGAAATCGAGCATTTTGTAGATGGGCGAGCGTCGCGTCGGCGACTCTGCTTACCGCCGTTGCGATGATGGGCGCCCCGACGGAGGCGTCTGCGCTCCCTCGCAATGACATGCGGTCGGCCTACGGGCGGGCGCTCGCGGCGTTCAACGATCTGGAGATCGAGGCCGCCCTTGAGACCGTCAACGCGGCGATCTCGCAGGCTGAGTCGTCAGGAGCGGGCGAGGACCCGGTGCTCGCGTCTTTGTTTTTGCTGCGCGCGGGCTTGCGCTACTCACTGGAGGGATCCGAGGGCCGGGCCGCGGTGCTCGAAGACCTCACCCGGGCGGTCACGCTCAACTACTACGTCGTTGTGCCTCTCGAGTTTCGCTCGGAAGAGCTCTCCGCCTTTTTGACCGAGGCGCGTCGGATGTCGGGTCGCAAGGCTCCCTCGAGGATTGTGCACAAGCTTCCCGAGGTGACCTGCGAGCAAGACATCCAATTTGAGGCGCTGCTCGGGGTCCCCGACGGCGGCACCGCGGTGCTGTACTGGAAGCGCGCGAGCGCGGACTCCTTCCAAGAAGTGGAGATGGAGGTGTTTTCCAACGTGGCGGAGACCACGGTCTCCGCCCCGGAGCACGGAGACTTCGACGTCGAGTATGCGATCTACTCCTTCGACGCCAACGGACAGGCGGCCTATAATAAGGGCACCGCAGATCAGCCGATCGTGCTGAGGTTGGGCTGCAAAGAAGAAGAGCCCGCGGTGGCGCCTACGGAAGAGATCGATGAGGCTCCACCGATGGAGGTGATCCCCCTCCCGAAGGTCTGGATCAACCTAGGCCTGGGCACGGGCTTCGGCCTCGCGAAAGGCCGCGCGGAAAAGACCTACTACCAGTACTTTCCGAATTCACCGGGATCTCAATACACACCCGAGTCGTACGCGTGCGCCCTGGCGCGCTGGGCCGCGGGCGGGATCGACGACCCTCTGCCGGATCCCATCAAGTTCTACGGGGCCGACGCGGCGAATCCAAACTCCGCGAGCCTCGTAGGAAAGTTTGGCCCGACGGTCCCGCAGCAGGCTGCCCAGGTCGCGGGCGCCTACGACCCGACAAAGTGCGGGACTCATCATCCGGTGACCACGGGGCTCGCCGGATCTCCATTTTTTATCCAGCCTGAGGTGCAGGTGAAGGTGATGGACCGGTTAACGGTGAGCCTCTACGGCCGCCTGCAGGTCGTGTCGGGCTCCAAAGTCATCCGCGATGATCCCGACAAGGATCTTGGCTCCCCAGACTTTTGTGGGGACACGGGGATCGAGTCGACCGGCGCGAACGGCACCAGCTGGTGTGATGACATCTACACGGCGGATCCACAGTCTAAGTATCGCGACCGGCCGCCGTTCACCTGGGCGGTCGGCTCCAAGATCCGCTACTACTTTCTCAAGGACACCAGCAAGATCCGGCTCTTCGCGGGCGGGTTCGGCGGGTTCGGCCAAAGCCGCCTCCGCGTCGACATGGGCTTCGCGAATGACACCAACGGGAACAGCATCCCGGATAACCGCGAAGATACGAACGGCTACTTCGCGCTGAACCCAAGCGACGCCTCAACGTGCTTCCCAATTTTCCCGTACCGCGACGCCTGCGCGAATCTGGCCGAGGTCGGCGGGAACCCCGATACGCCTGTGGAATCAAGGACCATCGCATCGCAGTTTGCCAACTCCAGCGCCTCTGCGGCGACCCGCTACGACACCGTCGCGATCGGTCAGGGCTTCCTCGGCGGCATGTTTGGATTCAACTACCAGATCATGAAGAACTTCGCCGTGTTCGGCGAGATTCAAGTGGGTGGGTGGTTCCCGAAGAACTCGAGCTTTCTCGTCGACCTGAACGTGGGTCCGGCGATCACTTTTTGATAGACGGGGCTGACTCGTCTCACGTGGGTGGCGGCGCGTACGACGTCCTCGCGGGCCGGCGAGGGCGGTCCCACTATTCGGGGCTCGCGTCTGCGAGCGGGAGCTGCACCTTGAACGTCGTGCCCTCGCTAGGAGCGCTGGTGACGACGATGCTGCCACCATGCTCGTCGACGATCCGCTGGACGATCGCGAGCCCGAAGCCCGAGCCCTTTGGTTTTGTGGAGAAGAACGGCTCGAACAGAAGCGGAATTTTCTCCTCGTCGATCCCTTCTCCTGCGTCGTGAACTTCGAAGGTAGCGAGGCGCTCCTCCTCGCCCACGCGGATCTGAATACGGCCGTTGGGGGGAGACGCCTCGACGGCGTTCCGCACGAGATTCCAGACAACCTGTGAGATCTGTGCCGGGTCCGACATGGTCCAAACCGGCTCACCGATAACCTCAATATCGATGGTAATCTGCGAAGGCCTCGGTTCGCTGCGAATAGCATCCGCCACTTCCGACAGCAGCTGCGGCAGGTTGAAACGTTGGGCTTCTGGCGGACGGGTCCCGGTGTAGCTAAGCAGATTATCCACGGTCCCCGCGAGCCGACTCGACTCCCGCAAAATAAGGCTGGTGAGCTTGTCTCGTTCGGCCCCGTCGGAGCCCTCGAGCAGCTCTGCGCTACCCGAGATGGCCGCGAGCGGGTTTCTCACCTCATGGGCGACCGAGGCGGCCAGGCTGCCGACCGCGGCGAGTCGCTGGGAGCGCTCCAATGCGGCTCTCATCCGCACCAGCTCAGTGACATCTTCAAGAGACAGCACGTAGCCCAAGAGGTGTTGATCTGCGTCTCGGAGCGTCGAGCAGATG
>CALKDV010000381.1 GCA_938084085.1 uncultured Nannocystaceae bacterium | reverse complement strand
GTACAGGTGCGCCGAGGGGTGGTGGGCGCCCGGGCCATGGCGCTCCACCGTGACATCGACTTTTTGGCCGCCCACGGGCGCCCGTGGGTGACGTTGAAGGCCGCGGTGAGCGTTGACGGCATGATGGCGTGTGCGAACGGGCACAGCCAATGGATCACGGGCGGCGCCTCCCGTCGTGAGGGGCACAGACTGCGGGCGACCCACGACGCCATTGCGGTGGGCGCGGGGACCGTGCGCTCAGACAACCCGCGATTGACGGTGCGAGCGGTGTCGGGGGTGGACCCTCGGGTGGTGGTGTTTGATTCGAGGCTCGCGCTCGCGGCGGGCCGATCGCCGTTCCACGTGTTTCGGCCGGGAACCGTCGTGGTGCACGGAGCCGCTGCGAGTACGGCGGCCCGCGCGAGGGCGACAAAGGCGGGGCTCTCCTTGTTATGTGTGCGGACGGACCGCTCTGGTCGCCTCGATGTGCGACACGCGCTCCAAGGCCTGGGGGACCTCCAAGTGCGTTCGCTCATGGTTGAAGGGGGCGGCGCGCTGTTGGCGTCATTGTACGCCAGCGGGGCGTGGGAGGAGTTTCATTTGTTTTGCGCGCCCAAGATCCTCGGAGGAGCGGCTCGGCCCCTGCTGCCTGGCCTGTCCTGGGCGGCCGTGGAGCGGGCGCCAGCCGTGAGGGTCGTGGGGCGTCGCTTGTTCGGAGAGGACACGCGAACCGTGTTGGCGCCGAGAAAATCCTGAGATCGGTGATATACCCCGCTCGATGTTCACGGGGCTCGTACATTCGAGAGGGAGCGTGGCGCGCATCGACACCGGTGCGGAGCAAAAGACGTTCGTGATCGAATCAACGCTCGCGGAGGCGGATCTCGCCCTCGGCTCGAGCGTGTGTACGAGCGGGGTGTGCTTGACCGTCACCTCGCGAGACGGGAGCACCTTCACCGTCGAGGCGGCGTTCGAGACCCTGAAGCTGACCACCCTCGGCGCCCTTAAGTCAGGGGATCCCGTCAATCTTGAGGCCTCACTCCGGGTGGGGGACGCCATCGGCGGCCACCTGGTGAGCGGTCACGTGGATGGGGTCGGCACGCTGCTCTCCGTGGAGGCGCGCGGCGACGCCAGGGAGATGTGGTTCGAGGTGCCGACGGCGCTTGCTCCGTTCATCGCGGCGAAGGGGTCCGTATGCATCGACGGTGTGAGCCTCACCATCAATCAGGTACAGGGGACCCGATTCATGATCGGGGTCATCCCCCATACATTGGAGGTGACGACCTTGGGTGACCGCGTTGCGGGCGACAACGTCAATATTGAGGTCGACCAGCTCGCCCGCTACGTCGCCCGTATCCTGGACTATGCACAACAGCCTCCGACGCAGGGTGAGGCCGACTGAATCACGTACGATCAGGGAATGAGGACCGAATGATGAATCCGCACACAGACCGCTCCGAGACCTTCGCTCACGTCGAGGCATGTATCGAGGAAATCCGTGAGGGACGGATGATCGTGATGGTGGATGATGAGGACCGTGAGAACGAGGGAGACCTCGTCATCGCGGCCGACTTTTGTGACGCCGAGGCAGTGAATTTCATGTCCAAGGAAGGGCGGGGGCTCATCTGTCTCTCGCTCACCGCCGCTCGCGTAGCAGCCCTCGGGCTCCCGATGATGGTGCCGCGAGACCCCGGACATATGGGGACGGCCTTCACGGTCTCCATCGAGGCGCGCACCGGCGTGACCACGGGAATCTCCGCACATGATCGGGCCCGCACCATCGAGGTCGCGCGCGACGAGGGGTGCGAGGCCGCTGAGATCGTGACCCCGGGTCATGTGTTCCCGCTGCGCGCACAGCCGGGCGGTGTGCTGGTCCGGTCGGGCCACACGGAGGGCTCGGTCGACATCGCACGCTTGGCGGGACTCAGGCCAGCGGCCGTGATCTGCGAGATCATGCGCGATGACGGGCAGATGGCTCGCCGTGACGACCTGGATAGTTTCTCCAAGAATCATGGGCTCAAGATTTTGACCATCGCAGATCTGATCGAGTATCGACTCGGCAAGGAGCTGCTCGTTCGAGAGGTGTCTTCGAAGCCCTTTCACTCAGCCCACCTCGGTGTCGAAGAGGGGAGCGGTTGGACGATGCGGGTGTTCGAGGCCACCGTCGAGCCCACAGCTCGCTATGTCGTGCTGCACAAGGGAGACGTGGCGTCTGGACAGGATCCAGTCTTGATGCGTGCCCAGCGTGCGCAGGTGCTCGGAGATGTGTTTGGGGATCCAGGGGATGACTCCGCCACCCGCATGACCGCAGCGATTCGCCAAATCGAGGAGCGCGGGCGTGGTCTGTTTATGTACGTTTTGGGCGCTGAGTTCAGCGGGGCGTCAGCGCTTCGTGTCGACCCCGAACAGGGGGCCGCGGGCCTCAAACCCCGCGAAACAGGCTTCCGTGAGTTCGGGCTCGGAGCGCAGGTGCTACGATACCTTGGGGTCAGCAGCATCAACGTGATGACGAACAATCCACGCAAGATCATCGGGCTAGCCGGTTTCGGTATCGATGTGGCCGGGAGTACTCCTCTGGAGGTCGAGTGAGCGCGACGGCGGTGGCCGGTGAACGCAGAATCCTTCTCGTCGTCAGCGGAGGAATTGCCGCGTACAAGATGCCCGCCCTCGTGCGGGCGCTTCGAAAGGGAGGGGCGCAGGTCCAAGTGGTCACCACGCAGTCTGCCGCTGCCTTCGTCACTGAACTCTCGCTCGCCACCGTCAGCGGTCGGCCCGTG
>CALKDV010000380.1 GCA_938084085.1 uncultured Nannocystaceae bacterium | reverse complement strand
GAGTCCGCGGCGGAGGCCCCGGATGACCGATTGACCCACGGGTTTCACGTGTACCCGGCGCGCATGCACCCTGCCATCGCCCGTGTCGTACTCGAGGAGCTGTTCGAGGGCGGGGCGGCCGACGTGCTCGACCCGTTTTGTGGGGGCGGCACGGTCGTGGTGGAGGCGATGCGCGCAGGCTGGGGCGCGCTGGGCACCGACCTCAACCCCCTCGCCATTCGGGTGGCGCGTGTGCGCAGCGAGCTCCGCAAGCAGGGCGCCCGGGATCGATTTGTGGGGGCAGTGGAGCGGGTCGGGCGCGCGTCGACGCAGCGGGTGCAGACCCGGGTAGACAGCCGCGCTGAAATTGGGCCAGAGCACCGCGCCAAGTACGAGATTCATGTCCTCAAGGAGCTCGCCGGGCTGCTGGCGGAGATTCGTCGGTCTGCGTCCAAGGCCGATCGCGCCGCGATGGAGATGGTGTTTTCGTCCCTCGTGATCAAGTGCTCCAAGCAGCGGTCGGACACCAACCAAGACGAGGTGAGCCGCACGCTGAGGAAGGGGCTCGTCACCGAGATGTTCGTGCGGAAGGGCCGTGAGTTGGGATCGCGATGGGCGGCCCTCGACCGGGCGGTACCCCGTGGCGCCGAGGCGCCGCGGCTCGTGTGCGCGGACATCCAGCAGCTCCGCAAGACCCTCGGCGGCCAATATCAATGCAACCTGATCTTGTCGTCGCCGCCCTACGGTGGGACCTACGACTACGTGGATCACCACCGCCTGCGCGCGGCGTGGTTGGGCGTGGGTCTCGGGGGGATGGAGGCCGGCGAGATGGGCGCCCGCCGACGTTTCTCCGGGCTGCCAGACGAAGACGTCGCGGCGGCCTCGGCCCGCTGGGATCAAGAAGTGCAAGGCATGCTTGAGAGCATGGCGGGGTGCTTGCGCCGTGATGGCATCGCGGTGCTGCTTATGGGAGATGGGGAGATTGGTGGGGTGCGGGTGCCGGCCGACACGCAGCTTGAGCGGATCGCGGAGAAGGTCGGGCTCGAGTTCTTGTGTGCGGCGGCGCAGCCGAGGGTGGACTTGCGTGGAGGTCCCATGCGGCGGGAGCACCTGGTTGCGTTGATAAAGCGTTGATCGCAGCGCCACGAGCGAGGGCTAGTTGATGGCGCCGTGGAGAAACCATCGCGCGCGGGGGTGATCGTGAAAGACCCAGAGGAGCGCCCCTCGCACGGTCTCTAGGTAGTAGTAATCCCGCTCAATGGTGCGCGCCCACCAGCCGCCGCTCAGTTTCCAGGGGCCGTGTCTTTGTCGCACCAACCCGTAACGCTCGACGAGGTCGGGCCAGCGCTGGGGATCGGAGGGGTCTGGGCTGCGCAGCGGGATCGGGCGCGCTTGGAGGCGCCGCACCAGCGGAGGGGGGTCTGGGGGTGGCGGCGATCGTGAAGAGTCTGGGAAGCGCAATGACTCTGCGCGTTCATATTGAACGCCAGCCTCGGGGAGGTGGGCCGCCTGCAGGCACGCCCGCGTGACAGAGTCGGCGCCAAACAGGGCCCGCACCCGGGCGAGGGCGTGCGCGCCTGCCTCGAGGTCACGCCGCTCGTGTACGCGAAAAAGTTCAAGCTGCGTGCGTCTCGCGTGGACGCCCTCAAGACGGATCAAGAGGCGGCTCACCGGAGCGTGGAACTGTTTTGACTCGAGCCTCAAGCGGAGGAGGTCCATGATTTGCATCAACTCAAGGGTCGGAGAGGCGGGCTGGATCGGATCATGCCAGGTGCCGCCGCGTTCAAGGGAATACTCGAGGTGAAGCGTCTGTAAGGCGAGCGCGCGTTGAGACAGCTCGCGCAGCAGCGCCGGCAGCATGGACTTGATGCGAAACAAGAGCCGGTGCTTGTCAACCTCGGGAGGTTCAAGGTGATGCTCGACCTGAATGGGATCATGGGGGATATGCGGGGAGAGGAGCGGCGCCTGACCTCCGCCCAACGCGAGGTGCAGGGCGCCGATCAGAGGGCCAAAGCGGTCTGTGAGCGCGCCGCGGTCCATGGCGAGGAGGTCCACGACCGTGGACAAATCGAGCTCCTCAAGAGAATCACAAATCGAAGAGGGGACACCTACGGAGCGCAAGGAGAGGGGGGCGATAAGCTGGAACTCTCGCTCAGGAGAGGGGACGAGCCAGATTCCGCGATGGGTACGCGCGATGGCGAGGGCGCGCGCGCGTTCAAAGCCCGTGATCACGGAGGCGCGCAGGTCCATGCCACGCAGACGCTGCGCGATGGCCTGACCCCACGCCTCCACGCCTCCATGAAGGTAGGCGAGGCCGCTCGGATCGAGGAAGAAGCTGCCTTCGTGGGTGGCGTCGGGCTCCACGCGTGGGGAGAAGTCATTGAGGGCGAGAAATAGTTCGCCGAGGAGATGTGCGCGTTGCTCTGGGAGTATGGCCGCCGCCTTTAATGTGGGGAGGAGCCCCCGGGCCGCCGCGTAGCGCATGCCCACGGTCACATGCTCTTGAGCGGCGAGACGATTGAGCGCGAGAATCGGAGCGTGGGGTCTATCCTCTGCGACGACCGCGACAGGTCCCTCACGCCATGAGGGGCGCAGCCGCAGCAGGAGTTGAAGCGAGAAAGAGTGCACATGAACGCAGGTGATGCGCTCGACACGAGGGCTCGTAGGATCGCGGAGGGGACCTGACATTGGTCAACGGAGGCCCCACGGACCACGCCACCTGGTAGGAGAGAGAGAGGGGTGTCCACTGGCCTTGTATTTGTGGATCTCGTGGTGGACCTCGAATCCTCCAGAATCACCGTTGCGTCGGCGAGAGGAGGTGGCGTGCAAAAACACGAGGGGCCCCAGGGAGTGCGCGGTGGTCTGGCGAGAAGCCATCGATCGCGTGGGGGCTCGTGCCGTTAAGAGGAGCACGAGGGTCTGGTGTTGCCGTGCGGCGCCCGCGAGGCGGCTCAGCCAAGCTTGCTCATGAGGAGGTGGCGTGCCGGCGCTAAAATCGAGGATCAAGATTCCAAACGCCCCAGAGTGCAAAAGCAGCTCGGCGGCGCGACATGCTCCGTAGGGGAGCGACGCGTCCGGCAATCGAATAAACAGCAGGGCCTCAAGATCGACGCCATGCGCATGGAGGTCGGGGGCATAGACGCCGCTGTGTGTCGGGGTGATCCACGCAGAGGTCTCGCCACGCCGCTGCAATTGAGAGAGCAGCGCGGCTGCGCAGGAGGTCTGTGCGCCGTGGAGGTCACCCGAGAATTGAACGACACGGCCCGCTTGGGCGAGCTGGTGCAGTTGTGTCGGTGTGGAGCCTTGAGGCTGGGAGTCACGCTCAAGGTCGCTGCCTCGGAGCAGCTGGAGATGGGAAAGGGACATGCACTGAACATGTTATCAGTATTCGGCGATCGAGGTGATGGGGGAGAAGAAAATCGTGGGGAAGGCGCTCGAAAATGCAGCAGATCGGGACCTAAGCCCCCACCAGTTGAGGCTGGCGTCGTGTTAGCGTCCCCCTCGATGATCACGATTAGTTGCGAGTTTGACGGTGGAAACATCGAGGTAAAGAGCTGCGGAGAGGATGGCGCCGCGCGGCTCGCCATCCGCCAAGACAAAGACAGCGAGCACTTCCAGTGGTTCTACTTCCGCGTCACCGGCGGCGGCGGGCTGCCGCTCTCGCTGGCCATCGAGAACGCCGGCGAGGCGAGCTATCCCCCGGGCTGGGAGGGCTACGACGTCGCGTATTCCTACGATCGTGAGACCTGGTTTCGCACCGAGACCTCGTTTAACGACGGCGTGTTGACCATTGAGCACCAGCCAGAGTTCGATTCCGTCTACTACGCTTACTTCGCGCCGTACTCCATGGAGCGACACCTCGACCTGGTGGCTGCGTGCATGACCGATCCCCGGGTGGCCTACGAGCGCCTCGGCAGCACCGTCGATGGACAAGACATGGACCTGCTGACGATCGGCACGCCCGGAGGCGACAAGCTCCCCTGCTGGATCATCGCCCGCCAA
>CALKDV010000379.1 GCA_938084085.1 uncultured Nannocystaceae bacterium | reverse complement strand
TGCTCCTCGTGTCACGCGTGGATTTTAGAGGGGGAGGACTCGCTCGATGAATCCACCGATGCGGAAGAGGATCGTCTCGATATGGCCTTCGACGTGCGTCCCAACAGTCGGCTCGGCTGCCAGGTGCGGGTGAAGGATACGGACCTCGTGGTGCAGCTCACCGAAGAGAGTCTTCAGACATTCTTGAACGAACATCCCGAGCATCGCGAGGGCTAGCCCCACGCGAGGTGCCGCCGGCTCAGGTCGGAATGTCGGGGATGTGGAGAGCTTGCGGGAGGTGATTGGTGAGATTTGACGCCACAGCCTTCCAGGCGCCTGCGCGTCCCTTAAGGACATGGACGCTCGCGAGGTCTACCGGCGCGCTGAGCGTGTGCTCGCTGCGGAGCAAGGCGGCGAGCACCACCTTGATGACCCCCTTGTGGAGCACCGCCACCACGTGGGGAGCCCTCGCGGCGCCATGAGGCTCGAACACTGCGGGCACGGCGTCCTGAATCGTCGCGGCGAACGTGGGTCGATGAGAGCCCCCGCCCGGGTAGGTGAATTCGTGTTTCTGAAGTTGCCAGCGCTCGTAGCCCTCGGGGTCGCGCGCGCGCACCTCCTCGATGGTCCAGCCCTCCCAGGCGCCAAAGTCGACCTCACGAAAGGCCTCGACCACCGTGATCTCTGGACCGTCGGGGTGTCGGCGTTGCATGCACTCGGCGAAAGCGTGGGAGCGTCGAAGGGGGCTTGAGATCAGCGCATCCACCGGTTTTGTCGCGAAGTGCAGGGCTGTGGCGTCCGCTTGCGCGAGCCCAAGGGTAGAGAGCGGGACGTCCGTAGCTCCGTACAAGCGAATGGAAGATTGACCGGCGGTCTCTCCGTGTCGGATGAGAGTGATCGTTGCCTCGTTCACGCCCCGTAGTGTAGGCGAGAAATACCCATCGCGCCCCTGGTCCGGGGGGGGCGCCAGTGGGAGGCACGGGCACCCGCCTCACTGTCAGGAGCCGCAGCCCCTGAGGTAAGATGGGGGAATGAACGATCGACAAGTTGGAGGGGCTGGGGGCGTCGGGTCCGATGTCCGGATGGTGCGCCGGGTGCACGGGGGTCGCGCCATCTCCGAGGGGGCCGGTGTTCGCATCCGCCGCACCGTGGGCCTCCCCGATCTCGACGTGTTGGATCCGTTTTTGTTGTTCGATGAGTTCCGATCCGACGACGCCGCCGACTACCTCGCGGGGTTCCCCGATCATCCCCATCGGGGCTTTGAGACCGTCACCTACATGCTCCAAGGGCGCATGGAGCACCTCGATTCGGTGGGAAATCGCGGGAACCTCGGGCCGGGATGGGTGCAGTGGATGACCGCCGGTCGCGGCATCATCCACTCCGAGATGCCCCAGCAAGAGCGCGGCTTGATGTGGGGGTTCCAGATCTGGGTGAACCTCCCCGCGGCACAAAAAATGACCGCGCCGCGCTATCAGGATGTGCCCCCGGAGCAGATCCCCGAGGTGGCGATCGAAGGCGCGCAGGTCAAGGTGCTCGCCGGTTCGTTCGGGGGCGTCGAGGGCCCGGTTTCGGGCGTGTCCACCTCTCCGTTGTTCCTCGACGTGTCCATGGACGCGGGCGCGAGCTGTGAAGTCTCGATCCCGCGAGGTCACACCGCCTTGTGCTACGTGGTTACCGGGGCGTTGAGCCCGAGCCTGGGGCATCTGCCCGTCGAGCGCGGGCAGCTCGTTATCTTTGGCGACGGCGATCGACTCGCGTTGGCGGCGGGGGAGGCTGCATGTCGATGTATCGTGCTCGCCGGGGCACCGCTTGGCGAGCCCGTTGCGCGCCATGGCCCCTTCGTCATGAACACGCGCGAAGAGCTGGTTCAAGCCTTCGAGGACTTTCGTAGCGGCCGTTTCGTGGAGGGCGGCTGACTCTTGGGCTGCTTACTTGCCTGAAAAGCGCGGGGCTCGTTTTTCGAGGTGGGCGGCGAGCCCCTCCTTCGCGTCCTCGCCCTCAAACAGTCGCTGCTGCAGTTCACGCTCCAGGGCGAGCCCCTCGCCGAGCGGGAGGTCTGCGCCGCTTTGGACCGCGCGCTTGATAAACCCGTTGGCGCGAGACGCCGCGTGGGGCGGGGTCAAGGTGCGGGCGTAGTCGAGGACCTGGCCCAAAAAATCCTCCGCGGAGTCCGCGTCGAACAGCTCGTTAAACAGGCCCAACTCGACGGCGCGCTCGTGCTCGAAAACCTCGGCACGCGCCATGAGCTCGATGGCCTTGGCGCGCCCGACGATCCGAACGAGGCGCTGGGTGCCCCCGGTTCCGGGCAGCACGCCGAGCTTGGACTCCGGCAACCCCGACTTGCCCCGCCCGCGGCGGGCGATTCTCAAGTCGCAGGCCAACGCCACCTCAAGCCCGCCGCCGACGCAGTGTCCGTTGATGGCGGCGATGACGATTTTGGGGGTGTGCTCGAGGCGCAGGAGCGTCTCGTTGGCGTGCAGGCAGAAATTGTACTTGTAATAAGGGTCGGCCCCTTGAAGCATGTTGATGTCGGCCCCGGCGCAGAAAAACTTTTCGCCCTCGCCGGTGAGCACGAGGACGTGGACGCTCGGGTCAAAACGCGCCTTCAGGACCGCGGCGTCCAGCTCTTGCATCAACTCGTAGGAGTAACAGTTGGCAGGTGGGACGTTCAGCGTGAGCAGCGCGATCCCCTCGGAGACAGTGTAGTCGACCCTCGACATGCCGGGAGCATACACTGAGGCGGTGAGCCACGGTCATCCGTATGAGTTCCCTTTCCACGTGGGCTTCGGGCACTGCGATCCCGCAGGGATCGTGTATTTCCCGCGGTTCTTCGACGTCTTTCATCAGGCCATGGAGTCGTGGTTTGGCTCGCTCGGGTTCCCGTACGCGGAGCTGATCACGGGCCGGAAGATCGGGTTCCCTGCGGTGCACTCTGAGGCAGACTTTAGGGCGCCCTGCGCCTTTGGAGAGCGATTGACGGTGCGGATGAGCGTGGCCAAGCTCGGACGATCCTCGCTGC
>CALKDV010000378.1 GCA_938084085.1 uncultured Nannocystaceae bacterium | reverse complement strand
CGCTCGGAGGCGACTTCCGCGACCTGCAAGCGCGGCTGACCTACTCCGAGTTTATCCCCATGCCATGGAGAGGGCATCAGGTGCTGGCGCTGAGGGCCTCGGGAGGCGCGTCGGCGGGGGGCCTCCAACGGCGCGGCGCCTACTCGATCGGCGGCATCTCGGAGCAGCAGGATCAGCTCCGCCTCTTTCTTACCCGGACCGCGATCTCGGAGGCGGGGTCGCTGCGCGGCTATCCGTCCGGCGTATTTCGCGGGCGGTACTTTGGGCTACTCAACGTGGAGTACCGGATCCCGCTGGTGGATGTAGAGCGGGGGATCGGGGCTGTCCCGATGTACGTGCAAAATATCGTCTTCGTCCCGTTCACTGATTGGGGCAGGGCGTGGACAGATCCGATTCGATGGCGTGACGTCGCGGGCAGCGTCGGTGCCTCACTGATCTTCTCGTTTCGGGTGGGCTACGGCGAGCGCGTAGATCTGTTTTTTCAGTACGCGCGGGGTCTCGACGCGGACATCGGACTCGACACCTTCCGGGTCATGGTTGCGCGAAGCTTCTAGATCCGGCTCAGCGGTCTAGGGCCACATGGAACAAGAACTCTCGGTTGCGCAGGTGGGTGGGGGCGCCCACTTTCTCTCCGCTCGGGTTGTACACGCCGATTTTCGCGCCCACGTAGCGCTTGTAGTCGACGACGTCGCAGGTCACGTCGCCGCGCGTCCCGAGCATCTCCTCGATCAACTCCCTGTCGAGGAACCCCTCGTTGTTGAAGGACACGATGAGATGCCGCCCGCGTACGGCCGCGATGAGCTCGCGCATGGTCGCCTCGATCTTGCGCTTGGAGTTAAACGCGCTCTTGCGGGCCGGGTCGCGACAGTCGACCCGCTTGCAGGCGACGCCGTAAATATCGGGGGCGTCCCATCGCACCAGGGTCTCCCAGATATGATAGTTGCCGAGGTAGCTGTGCTGGTTGTAGGGAGGATCGAGGTACACCAGATCGGCCTCTACCTCACGGGCGGCGTCCAAAACGTCGAGGTTCATGGCCTCGCCAGGTCCTGGCAGGATGGCGGGGAGGCGCAGTTCGAGCGGTTTGTGGGCCCGCGGTGCCCAGGATTTTAGGTAGGCCATCTGGACGCCAGTGGTCGAATCGACCCGGTCGGCCGCCTCCATCAGCGAGACGAGCGCGATCGCCTCGAGCGTGGGGTCGAGGGAAAGCGCCTCGATCTTTATCCGGATGCCCTCGATTTTTCGGCCGTTCTCCGGCTTAAAAAACCGCGACTGGCGGCAGTAGTTTTCTGTGAACCATCCGTCATGCTCTGGCGCAGCCATGAGCTCGCGGAGCAGCGCGGTCGCATCTTCCCGGACGCGGTCTGCGTCGGCGGCGACGTAGCAGCGTGCGAGGGTGTGGGCGTACACGTTGTGATCGTTCGCGGAGCAGCGTAGTCCGTGCTTCTTGAGCGCGTGTCCCACCCGAGACGTCCCCGAGAAGAGGTCCGCGGCCGTGGCCAAACCACCGATCGCATCGATTTTTGTGAGCAGCCTTGGGATCAGCAGCCGTTTAGAGCCCAGATATTTGATCACGAGGTTGAGCTTCGCATATCCACGCCAAGGATCGCGTCGAGAGAGCGCAATTCTTGGAGGAGGTCGGGAGAGGGGAGCTGCTCGATGATGATGGTCGCGCTCGCGGCGACCACATCTCCGGGGGCGCCGTCGAAAATCACATTTTGCATCTCCTTCACGTTGAGCTGCGCGCGCCGGAGGGCATCGAGCACGCCTGCGAGGACGCCGACGCGATCCTCGTGGCGCACGATCAAGCGGTGCCGGCCTTGTGAGGCATCGGCGATGTTGACCACATTATGTACGACGCCCAGCGTGGCGAAGTCTTGGATGATTCGCGTCACCTCAGCCCCGGTCGACTCGAGCGCCTGCGCTGTGGAGGCGCCGATATGTGGCGTCAACACGGCCGCTGCGAC
This sequence comes from uncultured Nannocystaceae bacterium, assembly GCA_938084085.1. Lineage (GTDB taxonomy): Bacteria > Myxococcota_A > Polyangia > Nannocystales > Nannocystaceae > JAAZXR01. Next base: position 3,214 of record CALKDV010000378.1, on the reverse strand, counting down.
GTTCCTAATCTCGTTGTCAAACGTGTCGCTGCTCGAACCTGGCTCGCCGTCAAACACGTCGAGACCCACTCGCAGGTGTCCGGAACGCGCATGTGCGGCGAGGGCTGCGTCATCGACGATTCCCCCGCGTGCCGTGTGGATAAAAATTCCACCTGCCGGGATCAGGCTCAACTCACGGGCGCCGATGAGCCCGCGGGTGGAGGGGTTCATCGGGCAGTGAACGCTCACGGCGTCGGAAGTGGAGAGCAGCGCGTCGAGACTCTCGGCCACGTCGACCCCGTACGGGCGCGCCATGGAGGCTTCGAGACGTGGGGTCCAAGCCTGGACCTGCATGCCCATGGAGATCGCGCGACTTGCCATTTCGCGGGCGGTGGCACCAAAACCGACGAGCCCGAGCCGCCGGCCAAAGAGGCCCTCGGCTTTGGAGAAGGTTGACTTCTCCCAGCGCCCTTCGTGCATGAGCTGCGAGGCCTCGGCGATTCGTCGATCGAGGGCGATGAGGATACCGAGGGTGAGTTCGGCGACCGCCACTGCGTTTTTCCCGGGGCAGTTGGCGACGAAAATGCCCCGCTTGCTGGCGGTCTTTAGGTCGATGGTGTTCACGCCGGCGCCCGCGCGGATGACGAGCCCGAGGGATCCCGACGCCTCGAGCGCGGGGGCGCTCACTTTCGTAGAGCGGACCACAAGCACGTGGGGCTGCGCGGTCTCTAGCGCATCCACGAGCGAGTCAGGTTTGAGCGCGGGGGCAAACTCAACCTCGTGACCGAGGACTTCGATGGCATGTAAAGCGCCGTGGGTGAGCTTATCTGCGATGAGTACGCGCATGGTTGCCTGAGATCGTCTCGGTGCCTAGAGCATACACCGTCGGCGGCGAGGCGCGTCCGAGCGGGGTCGCAGCCCCGCCGCGAGACGTGAAAATGGACGACATCTGGCGGTTTCTCTCGAAAACCGATATCCACAAACTGTGGCTGCCGCGAGTCCGTGTCTCTGCGCTCCTCGGTGGGGATTGATACTCTCGCTTGTGGTGTTCGGGTGCGAGGCGGCGCCGCGCGGCCCAGAGCCCGGGGAGGGCCCCGCGCCCCGCGCGGTGCAGTCTGAGGGGGCCGATAACCCGCAGCCTGAACAAGCGAAGGTGGAGCAGGGCTCGCAAGAGGTCGTCGCCGAGGCGGCGATGACCCTCCCCAAGGTCCCGACACGCGATGCGACGCCTGTGTCATCGGATCCCGCAGCGGCCGGCGCGTGCCCTCGCGCGTCGGACAAATCTCTAGGAGTGCTCACCTCGCCGCGGCGCCCGGTGGTTGGTGAACGGCTGCACGTACTCGCGGCGACGTTTGACGACTCCGGGCCGCTGCAGGTCAGGGTAGAGCGGGAACAAGAGACGATTGACGTTACGGTGACTCGCAGGGATGGATCTCCCTCTTCGGCGGCGGTCACATTTCTTCCAGCGTCGCCTGGCGTGTATCGGATTATCGTCGGACGCGCGGGCGTCGGGCTCGTGTGCCGAAAGGTCCGCGTGGCCCGTCGACGCAAGCGTAATGAGACACCAGTTCTTCTCACGCTTCGAGAAGATGGAATGCTGACCCACGCGTGGAAGACTCGCCGGTCGTGGCGGCCGCGTGAAGAGGCGCTGTTCAGCGCATGGCTCCGCGAGTTGTTTCACGCACCACGGGGGGAGGAGTTGGCGTTTGGTGCGCTCCGCGAGGTGCTCTTGGACGATTCCCGCAATTACCTGTATGACGCGCTCGGCTTGGGAGAGGACGCCGCGAGGGGAGGCCTGCGGCTGAGGCCGGATTGTGCCGACGCGCCGTATTTTCTGAGGGCGTATTTTGCGTGGAAGCGAGGCCTGCCCTTTGCATTTCGACGCTGCTCGCGCGGGCGGACGCAGGCCCCCACCTGTCGTGTCGTCCACTCCAACAGCGAGCCGATGACGGTGCCCGCGTCCTGGAGGGAGGCGGGGAACTCCGTCGAGGGGCTCCGCTCGGTGGAGCACTTCTTCAGAAAGAATATAGGTTGGGGTGTGCACTCGGGGAACGGACGGGTCGCCCACGGCGACGATGAGAACGACTTTTATCCTGTCGAACTCTCGGACGAGGCCGTTCGTCCCGGAACGATCTACGCGGACCCGTACGGGCACATCTTTGTGGTCGTCGAGCTCATGGCACAACAGGGCGGGCGCCCAGGGGTGCTGTACGCGATTGATGGGCAGCCCGACGGGAGCATCACGCGAAAGCGATTCTGGGCGGGGAACTTCATGTGGAATCCCGATCCATCCCTGGGAGGGTCAGGGTTCAAGCGGTTTCGACCGGCGATTCGTGGTGACGCGGAGGAGGACGGGACGCGACCGGTGGGGACGCCCGGCAATCGTATGCTGAGGAAAATCGATGGTTACGGGGACGTGGACGAGGACGTGGGGGCGCTCGCAGCCGAGGCCTTCTTCGATCGGATGCACGCGGTGGTGTCCCCCGAACCGGTCGATGTTGAGGTGGCGCTCCGGGAGGTTGTGGACGCGTTGAGCGAGGCGGCCAAAGTGCGCGTGACGTCCGTAAACAACGGACTCGAGTACGTAAAAGGGCATCCGAGCGATCCCGTGACGATGCCCTGGGGACACGCGGTGTTCGAGACCTCGGGGCCGTGGGAGAATTTCTCAACGCCGGCGCGAGACCTTCGGTTGCTTGTGGCGATGGATGTGACGCGTGATTTTGTCGATCGGGTTCTGCGCATGCCATCCGCGTTCGGGATCGGGGAGGATTTTCCTCCGGAGCAGCTTCGCGCGAGCCTGCAGGATCTGCGCGAGAGGTTGCTCCAAGACCCCGCTCGGGCCATCGAGTACACCCGGTCAAACGGCGCTACGGTGACATTGACGATGGCGCAGCTCGTGGCGCGCGCGACCGCGCTCGAGGTCGCCTACAACCCGAACGACTGCGTCGAAGTGCGCTGGGGCGCGGCCGAGGGCAGTGAGGAGCGCTCGTCGTGTGGACGGCGGGCGCCTGAGGAGCAGCAGAAAAAGATGGTTGCGTACCGTGATTGGTTTCGTCTCCGGCAACGGCCTCGTCGAGGCTCCAAAGGCCCGGAGGTACCGGGCGTATCGCGGACGGCTGACTAGCGCCTCGTTTCGCGCTACAAATCGAGCGGCGCGCCACCGATGAAGGAGACACATGTCCGAACGCAGAGAGTTTCACCGAAAATTTCATAGCACCGCGGTCACCTTGGAGGT
>CALKDV010000377.1 GCA_938084085.1 uncultured Nannocystaceae bacterium | reverse complement strand
ACCATCGGAGCGAGGACCACTGGAGCGAGGACCACCGGAGCGAGGACCATCGGAGCGAGGACCATCGAAGCCCGGGCGAGCAGCGCGCGGCCGGGGTTGGCGAGCCTCCGCGGCACGGACGGTGATACGCCGACCCGAGATTTCCTTGCCGTCCATTTGGGAGATAGCCTCGGCGGCGGCCTCTGCCGTCTCAAAGGTGACAAAACCGAACCCTCGGCTGCGTTGGGTCTCACGATCCAAAACCACGCGCGCGGAGGTCACGGCACCAAACGGCGCAAAGGCGCTGGATAGGTCTTGGTCGTCGGCGGCCCATGGGAGCCCGCCGACAAAGATGCGATGTTCAGGTTGGTCCACCGTGACGCTCGTTGACATGGAAGCTAGGGGGAGCATAACACCATGCACGGTGGAGATCGAGATTCCGATCGGGTCACCGGAGAGGTCTGATGCGGGGGACGCCGTTTACCCTTCAACGATGAGGGGGAGGTTGTGGCTGCACGAAAGGGTGACGGCGTCGAGAATTCGGCGGTGGGCGTCGGACAACGCTGGGGCCTGGGCTTCGACCCAGGGTTGGAGGCGCTCAAGCTCAAGCTTTAGCGAGCGATTCGCGCCTACCTTCCACCACTCGGTCTCGCTTCCGAGCTCGGGGCGCTCGTACTCGCCGGGCACAAAGAACCCGCGATTGTCGGAGTGACGCATCATATGAGGAAAGCTGGTGGTGGCCCCGGCGAAGATTCGTCGCAGCCCGGCGTGATCCCGAGGATCGTGCAGCACGCGGAAGGGGCGCCGAACGAACAGCAGCTTGGTTGGATACTCTTGGTGAGCCGCCAGTGACCGGAGCGCGTGAAGGTCATGCGGGTTGTAGGGGAACGAGGCGACGGTGTCGTCGTTGTCGTCCCAGATGACATCGGCGCCCACCGCCGCAGCGAGCGCTCGCTGCATCACAGCCACCCGCTCGCGGGACTCTTGAAGCAAGGCCGCGTGGAGGGGATCGTTACGCTCTGGGCGCACCCCCGCGAAGTAGCGGTGCAGCGACATCACGAGGAGGCGTCCAGGCATTCCCCAGACCATATCCGAAAACGCCGTAGACCGTGAGCGTTGGTTACGACTTTTGTCGTCGAGGTACCGACGGGCGATCCGGCGCGTCGAGGGGTTCGTTGAGCTCGTCGAGCCAGCCCGCGCGCGCATGGGGGAACGCGTCCGCGTAGGGAATGTATGGTTTGATGTCGAGGACCGGCGTCTGGTCCAGCAGGTCGAGGCCTCGGACGAAGATTTTAAGCCCCTCAATCCTCTCGATGCGCAGCGCGGACAGCCCGAGCTGGTTGGGTCGGTGGGGCGCTCGCGTCGCGAACAGACCCCGGCGAACTTTGGGGCCGCGGGGGGGGACCACCGTCGGATTCCAGTGGCGGTTGAGGTGCAACCAGCTCGTCACCCACACGTAGTCGAACCCCTCCAACCCTTGCAAGGACTCGGGTCCGATCACCTCCGCAAACAGCTCGATGATGCCCTCGAGCGCGGCGTCACCTCGCGCGCCTTGGGTCACCGTCGCCTGACGGGGGGTCCCGTGTCGCTCCTTGTAGGGAGAGTGAATGGTCCCAATGGGGGCGAGTTCAATCCGGTCGGGGACGTCGACGAGCGAGACGTGGTCTTGTGGAGTCTTGCCCGTCACGGTCGCCCGCCGCTGTCCTCCGGCGACTCGCAGTCCGCCACGCACGAGGAGACCTTGCTTGAACACTGATCGTTACAGCTGCTGGAGTTGGCGGGTTCGCAGTCCGCGAGGCAGGGACTCATGTCGCGCAGGCACCCGCGTTGGCAGCTGGCTGTGGCCGTATCTTCGGGCACGCTCGCGTTGACGCACTCGAGTCGGCACGTGGCTGCGTCGTCCTCCGAGAGGTCTGTGCGACGGTTACAGGAGGCGCGACAGGATTGAAAGCTCGCGACGAGAGCAGCGCGGCGCGCGGCGGCGGCCGCGGGATCTTCGGCGGCGGCCGCGGGGTCTTCGGCGGGAACGGCCGCCGGGGCGATCGCGGCGCTCGCTGGCGCGTCACCGGTCGGGGGAGCGGCGGCGCGGACCGTGGGCGGCGGCCCGGCGGGGCCGATGGTGGGTGGGGTCACCGTCACTTTCTCGGTCGTTGGCGGCGCGCTCTCAAAGCTGCGTGGCGTGGGTGGTGCCTCGGCGGCTTTCACCGGCGCATCCGGGATCTCATCCGGTCGCACGATGGGTCGATCCGCAGGGGAGCCGCTGGCGGGGGGCACATCTTCAAGCTTCGAGCGGCCGGCGCAGGAGGCGAGGAGGATCATGCCGAGGAGCACGCGCGTCTTCATGGAGCGGACTCTAGCACTCCCTGGTCCGACCGGTCCCGGCAAAACGCCTCGTGAAACGGCGGCGCCGACCGTGAAACACGCCGTGGTATGGTCCAAGGCGTGCCGCCCGAGGGTCGAGAACAAGACGCGGATCCCGGCATCTTTCGCCGTCGAGTCATCGTGGGGTGGCTGCTGCTTCTGGGTGCACACCTGGGGCTCTTCTTCGAGTTTTCGGGGGCGCAGCTGCTCTCGGCCACGCCCTATTTCGGTCACGATTTTAACACCCATATCGAGCAGACGTGGCGGGTGCTCGAAGGCTTGCGAGGGTGGGGGGAGAGTTGGGTCTACGATGTGCAACTGCTCGCCGGGCAGCCCAACGGGGTGTTCTTCGACGCTGACAACAAGGCGTGGGAGCTTTGGACCTACGCGCTGACGCTGCTCGGCGTCCCCCAAGGCTGGGCATTTAACTCCTTTATCGTGGCGGTACATGCGGCGGTTCCCGTGACCATAGGGTGGTGTGCGCGTCGGTTCGGACTCGGCCATTTTGGGGCTTGGCTCGCGGCGTTATTGGGTGTGCTCCTTTGGTATTTTGACTCGTGGAACCACTGGTGTTGGTACGTAGGCATGGTCGCCTACGCGGGCGCCTCTTTTGCGTTTTTGGTGCCCCTCGCCTCGTATTGGCGGTGGCTGGAGACTCGCAAGGCCACGTGGTGGGTGCTCACGGCGGGCGCCCTCACCGGGGCGCACCTGCTGCACCCCTACAGTTTTTTCATGCTCGCTCCGTCGATGGTGGTGATGACATGGCGCAGGCGCGAGGCGCTTGGCCGCGCGGGGATGGGGAAGGCGTCCATGATCGCGGTGGTCACGGTGCTCGGAAATGCGTGGTGGCTGCTCGTGGCGGCGCGATTTTGGCATTACATCCTCGACTCCTCATACTTTGGTCACGGGGGCCTTCCCTTTTTACTCGCGGATTTCTTAGGGTTGATGATCGACCCGTCGAGCACGGGCTTGCTGGGCACGCGCACAATGATTCGGCTCATCGTGGTGTTGATGGCGTTTCTCGGGTGGTGGCAGTGGCGCGCCGACAA
>CALKDV010000376.1 GCA_938084085.1 uncultured Nannocystaceae bacterium | reverse complement strand
TATTCGAACCAGTTAAAACGGTCGCTGCTCGATGTGGGCGACGCCACCTTGCGCGAGCATGGGGCGGTCAGTGAGGCGACCGCTCGGGCGATGGCACAGGGGGTGTGCCGCCGCACGGGCGCGGACATCGGGGTCGCTGTGACCGGGCTCGCAGGCCCCGCAGCGGACGGTGCAGACGGAGCCGTGGGTACGGTTCACTTTGCCACGAGCGACGGAGAGACCACGACCCATCGAGCCCTGCAGCTGCCTGGCAGCCGCGCGCGCATCATCAAGGCGGCCTCCTACGGGGCGTTGCGGATGGTGTGGGACGTGCTCCTCGAGCGGGGCGTCGCCCGTGTGGAAGAGGCCGAGACAAAATTTACAGACCGAGTTTAGTTCATCACGAAGGAGAACCACCATGTCAAAAAATCCAACGAATAATCTGAAGCAGCGAGAGGCCGCCATCGACCTGGCCCTGTCCACTATCGAAAAGCAATTTGGGAAGGGATCGATCATGCGCCTCGGCGTCGATGGCAAGATTCCAGGCCAAGATGTCCCGGTCGTCCCCACAGGCTGCCTCGGACTCGATATCGCCCTGGGAATTGGCGGACTTCCGCGAGGGCGGATTGTCGAGATCTACGGCCCCGAGAGTTCGGGCAAGACAACCCTCACTTTGCACGCGATCGCCGAGGCTCAAAAACAGGGTGGTGTGTGTGCATTTATCGACGCGGAGCATGCGTTGGATGTGAGCTACGCCCGTAAGCTTGGCGTCCGAACGGACGATCTGCTGATCTCCCAGCCCGACTATGGAGAGCAGGCGTTGGAGATCTGCGACATGCTCGTCCGCTCGGGGGCCATCGACGTCGTCGTGGTGGACTCTGTCGCCGCGTTGACGCCCAAGGCCGAGCTTGAGGGTGACATGGGAGACCACCACGTCGGGCTCCAGGCCCGCTTGATGAGTCAAGCCCTTCGGAAACTGACGGGCTCGATTTCTCGGAGTAACTGCATGGTGATCTTCATCAATCAGCTTCGGATGAAGATTGGCGTGATGTTCGGGAGCCCTGAGACCACGACCGGTGGGAACGCTCTGAAGTTCTACTCTTCCGTGCGTCTCGACATCCGACGCATCGGCGCCATCAAAACCACCGACAAGGTGGTCGGCAACCGGACTCGCGTGAAGGTGGTCAAGAACAAGATGGCGCCTCCATTTCGAGAGATCGAGTTCGACATTACCTACGGCGAGGGCATCTCGCGCGAGGGGATGCTCATCGATCTCGGCGTGGCCGCGAATGTCGTCGACAAGGCGGGGGCCTGGTTGAGCTATCGGGGGGACCGCATCGGCCAAGGGCGCGAGAACGCCAAAGCCTTCCTCAAGGAGAATCCTGAGATCTGCCGCTCGATCGAGGCCGAGGTGCTCAAGGCCAACGACATCCAGCGCGAAGTGGCGGGAGCGCCCGCAGATGGCGGTGCAGAAGGCGCCGCGTCAGGGGCGAAGACCGCCGCGCCACCAGAGGCGGAGGCGGCGAGCAAGTCGAAGAAAAACGGGGCGAGCAACGGCGCGTCGCGTCGTGGCAGGGCGCGAGCCTAGCGACGTCGTGCGTGGTGTGGCGCCGCCTTTCTCGTGGCGCCACGCCATCTCTCACTCATAGTCGTGTTCGAAGTCTGTAGGGAGCTCGTAAATGTGGAACCCCGTCTCTGAGCGAGGATCGCTGCCGCGGATTCCCGCGTAGAGCCACGCTCCAGTGGCAGTGATGCCCGCGATGGCCGGGGATTTAAACTTGAGCGTCCAGGTTCGTCGCTCTCCCGCTTCGAGGATATTGGACTTCGATGTCACGCTGACTGGTTCGATGCTCGCATCGACGAGCGCGCCAACGACAGCGCACGGGGTGGTGGAGTCGCCCTCGTTCGCGACATCGAAGTACAGGGCGCCGCTCCAGCCGTCGGACTCTGCGAGCCATCCGTTGGTGAGGGTGACCGTGCAGCCATCCACGGTGTGCGTTTCTCCCCGGCGCCATGACCGGCCATCGGCGCCGACAACATCTTTGGGCTGGACACACGCAGACACCAACAGCAGGCACGCCAAGGAGGGCTTGAAAGGACGCATGTGGCCAGTATGACAGAGGCCCGGAGGTCGTGGGGACCCCGGGGTGGAGGAGGGAGTCTGGGTGCAGGGGAGGTCGCCGGCTCCCGGTATCAGTCGAACGCTGCGTCCAGCGCCTCTGCGACGGTGCGGCACACGATGAGTCGGAGGCCCTTGGGGACGCGCGGTCGTTTGCGGGCCTGGGGCACCAGGAGCGTCGAATAGCCGAGGCGGTGACTCTCGGCGATTCGCGCCTCTACCCGCGGTACTGCCCGCAGCTCGCCCGTCAGGCCCACCTCGCCGAGGGCGACCATATTTGGTGCGAGAGGCACACGCTTGTGGCTGCTCGCTACGGCGAGCAAGACCGCGAGATCCGCGGCGGGTTCCGTAAGCTTGAGGCCGCCCGCGATGTTTACGAACACGTCCTGGTCCACAGCGAAGAGGCCCGCGTGCCGATCGAGCACCGCGAGTAGCATGGCGAGTCGGGCGGGATCTGCTCCCACGCAGGTGCGCCGAGGTGACCCGCCAGGGCTCGGTCCGAGGAGGGCTTGGACCTCAAGGAGTAAGGGGCGGCTCCCCTCCAGTGTGCTGGTCACGCAGGCGCCGGTGGCGGCGACGTCCCGCTGGGTCAAGAACGCCTCCGAGGGGTTCTCAATGGGGGCGAGACCCCCACCTGTCATCTCGAAAACACCTAGCTCGTGGGTGGAGCCGAATCGATTTTTGGTGGCGCGGAGCATCCGGAGCGCGCGCGCCTCATCACCGTCGAACGACAGCACCGCGTCCACCATATGTTCAAGCAGGCGCGGCCCGGCGAGCTGGCCATCCTTGGTGACGTGGCCGACCATGATCACCGGCACGCCGGTACTTTTGGCGGTGGAGATGAGCTGCGCGGTCACGGCGCGGATCTGCCCGACATTGCCGGGCAAGCCCTCGGTGACGTCCGAGTAGATCGTCTGCACCGAGTCCACGATCAGAACGTCGGGCTTGTGGGTCTTCGTGGCTTCGATGATCGACTCCACGCGTGTCTCCGCGACCAGCAAGAGACGCTCATGTTTGGCACCGAGCCGAGTGGCCCTGTCGGCGATCTGGCTGACCGATTCCTCACCGCTGGCGTACAGCACCGTCGCCTCACCCGCGGCGAGGCCAGCGCAGGCTTGGAGCAATAGCGTGCTTTTGCCGATTCCAGGAGGGCCTCCGACCAGCACGACGGACCCGTGGACCAGACCCCCTCCAAGGACGCGGTCGAGCTCTTGGATCGAGGTTTTGCGGCGCGGCTTGGTCTTCGTTTCATCTTCAGCGTGGGTGGATCGAAAGACCTTCCCCACGTCGCCGCCCTGGCTCAACACCACGCGGTCCGGGGATGCGGGGGTGTCCACGCGCTCCACGATGGTGTTCCACGCGCCGCAGCTTGTGCATCGACCAAACCACCCGCCGGTGGTGTTTCCGCAGTCAGTACACGTCCAGGTTGATTTTGATTTCTTGGCCATCACTCAGAGCATTCGCCGCTCGCAGCGGATCATTGCGTGTGACGACCCGCCCTAGAACTTAATCCCGATTTGGGCTTGGACTGTTTGCACCGCTCGCGCGTCGCCGTCGCCAGCCACATCATATTGCGAAGGCGGGCGGTTGAACGCTCCAAATGGGAACAGCACGCCATATTGAAGCTGAACGAAGATGGGCTCTCGCGTGTCGTGGTAGCGGACCGCGGCGTCGATCTCGAAGCCGTAGTTGAGGTTGTTCCCGGGGGTGGCCGCGCGTTGGTGGGCGAGCGCGTATTGGAGATCTGCTCGCGCGCTGAAGTTCTTCTGGAAGAAGTAGTAGGCCAGCCACGCCTTGAAATAGGCGGCGTTGGCGGCGGTTCCCAGCATCTCGCGGAACAGCAGCAGGTCTTGCATGTACGCCGGGTTGAACCGGAAGCTGTTGTTGGAGCCTCTCCCGAGGGTGAATTGCTCTTGAACAAAGGGGATCTCCGGGTTGCCGCCGGCGCTGCCAGAGTTGTCTCCCGACGCAAAGCCTTGGTCGAGTCCAAGGTGGAACTTGTCGTCAAACAAGCCGTACTTGAACTCAAGGGCGTAACCACCATTGGCGATGGTGTTGCGCTCGGATGCCACGGCGAGGTCATAGTTGACGCTGCTCGGATCGTCGGAGAGGTCTCGCCCGTAGAAGTAGCCGAAGTTGCCGGCAGCTTCCAACTCGATCCTCATGGTGCGCCAGTTCACGCGCAGCCACAGGTCGGGGGAGGCCACGAACGCGCGGCGGTGCACCAGGGAGTTCGCGTATCGGGCGAGCCCGGTGTTCCCGTCCTCGTCCACCAGCCCGTTGCTGATGGGGCTGCCGAGACTTCCGAGTCCGTCGTAGTACTCCGGGGGCACCGGCTGGCCAGGCGCCAACCCGTCGCCGACACCGGGAGCCCCCATCGCTCCATCCAAGGTCTGGAAGCGGAACCATGTAGCGAGGCCGTAGTTGACCACGGGGATGTCGAGGGACAGCTTTCGACGGAGCATGTTCGGGTTGTCTCGCCGCAGCGCCGACAGGCTGAACTGGTAGACGTTGTCGAATTTCTCCGCGCTAAAGTCTTGGCCGACGACGCCGCCCGAGGACCACGCGGGTCCCAACAGCTGTGCGGTCGTTGGTCCGCTGGCTGCCCAATCGTAGGACACGCTCAGGACGTGGGAGGTGCGAGGGTCTCGGCCGACCTCGTAGGCGAGCTTTACCGTGTCGATGGAGTCACCGAAGTCTTGATCGAGCTGGCGGACGATGTCGGCGCCCTCAAGTCGATCGTAGCCGTTGCCATCGTTGTAGAGCAGGCCCATGCCCCAGTGGTTGAACATGCGTCCAAACTTGACGTCGAGTCCCCAGCCAAACCGAATGTGGCCGTAGGCTTCTTTTACGGTGAGGCTGTCCGAAAATGAGTTGATCCCGGCGCTCGGTGGGGTTTGGGTGCGGGTGTAGAGGTCGATGGGGGCCCACGGGTTGGACCACGCGACGCTGTCTGGGGTGCTGCCGAGGACCATGTTGTCGAGGGCGTCGATGGTCGCGTGGACCTTGACCGTATCGGTCACGTGGAGCGTGGGGCGGATACGCAGGCGCATGTTCGCGCTGCCAAACCCGTTGCGCCGCGCGCAGCGCTTTTGAATGTTCTGAGCGCTGACGCCGATGGCGTTGAGTTGGGTCAGGCACGAGGCTTGGTTGCCGGTGAGAGAGCCGTTGCCGTCGGGCTCTGCGGTCTCTCCTGGGGGCGGGAAGAACTTGTTGTTGAGGTCGTTGGCGGCGGGGTTGTTGGGGTACAGCCCCATGTCGAGCCGATGGAAGTAGTCGGCTCGCATTCGCATGTAGCCGTGGGCCTCAAAGAACTGCAAGCGCCGGATTCGTGCGGGCCGTGCGGGCACCTCTTGCACGGGGGACAGGGCGGCGTC
>CALKDV010000375.1 GCA_938084085.1 uncultured Nannocystaceae bacterium | reverse complement strand
TCGCGGAGGTCTTCTTCTTCGCGGAGGTCTTCTTCTTCGCGGAGGTCTTCTTCTTCGCGGAGGTCTTCTTCTTCGCTCGAGTCGGAGTGATCGCGGTTACCTGCTCTTCGATCACATCGTCGCCGAAGACCGCCTCGGCGTCTTCATCGATGGCGTCCGCTCGAAGGCGGGCCTCTCCGTCGAGTAGCGATCTCGCGAGGTCCGAGAGCGTCAACTGATTCATGGCGTCCCCCCAGCCAAGCTCGGCGGCGGCGTCGACGATCTCTCCAAGGGTAGTCTCACGCTGTAACGTGCGCTGCATGGTATCGAGCACATGCCGTCGCTGGGCGTCGGTGAGGTGATCGCGGAACGCAGCTTCGAACTTTTTGGGAACCTTGGCCACGCCCACGAACTAGCGCACTTGGTTGCCGAGGTCTAGGGAGACATCAACTAGCCGCGTTCCGCTCGCCGTGGGGGCTTGGCGCAAGCCGCGAATTTGTTGGCGGAGTGCGTGGCCGTGCCCCTAAGGCCCGCGTGGGTCGCAGTCAGGGCGCCGGGGGTGTCGGCGGCGGCTCCGACGCGCGGGAAACCTCGGCAGCGGCGGCGTCGGTGGAGATGGTGGCGCCGCTTTCGTCCGTGGATGTCTCTGCAGTCGCCAGCGCTTGCTCCTCGGCGGCGAGCTGCTTGGCCCTGTCCTCCGGCTTCGCGAGGAGGCCCTCGTAGGGCTCCTTGGTGGCGCCGCGGATCCGGCCCTTGGTCACCGTGACGGGGATGGGCTGCAACAGTTCGTAGCGATAGCCGCGCGTGTCGATCTTCATCTTGTATTCGGTTTTTTCGACCTCGAACGCGCGGGCGTAGGCGATCTCTGTTTGACCGTGGCGCACAAAGTCATTCCGGCGGAGTAAAAATGAGAATAGGCGGACCGCGTTCCCGTTGTGGAGTCGATGGCAGCCGTGGGAGTAGCGGCTGCGAATGGACATGTAGTCCACGCTCCCGTGGGTTCGAATCTTGTGGTCCAACTCCCGCAACACGTCGCCAGATCGCGACTTGACCTGGTGGATGTGGTACGCGGCGACGAGTCCATAGGCGGATTTAAAGCCGGGCCCGGTCTCGTCGTAGTTGACCATCCACTCTCGTTTGCGTCCTGACTTCTTCTTCTTGATCAGCGCTCGCGTCGGCGTGTAGGTGGGGGGGATCCACACCGGCGCCGCCATGATGTCACGCCAGATACGCGGCCCGACGTCTGAGTTCTTGTAGGCGAGCCACTCGTGTCCCTCATGCTGCTCGCTGCGCCACGAGCCGATGGTGGTGGGCCAATAGACCAGCGGGATTTTCTGATCCAGATGATGGACATACAGCGTCAGGTGCGGTTTGCGACGTCGTGGCTGTCGCACGCGCTGACCTTCGCTGTCGTAGGGAGGATCGTAGTACACGTCTCCACGATCGATCATCACCGAGAACTCCATGTTGGGCCCGTAGTATTCGGGGAGGGTCGGGAGCTTGACCGCGATGAGGAGGTTCTCGAAACCGTCATCGCGCACCTTCGAGAGGGCGCGCATGCCTTCGTAGGCGCTGGCGGCGTCACGCCATCCGAGGGCCTCCAAGGTCGCGTTGACATGCTCGCTGATGAGGTCCCGAGGTTGGTGCTCCACGCCCTCGCTGTCGGTCCAGCTCTTGTTGCGTCGGAGGAGATCGGCGGTGCCGTCCTCGATGATGCCCGAGGCGGCGACGACCCGCTCGGCGAGCATCCGCCGCAGCCGCGCGTAGGTGGCCTCTTCGGGGGTGAGCTTTAAGACGTCGACGTCGTCGCGCTTGATATGACCCCATCCAAAGATGGCATGTTTGCGTTGAAAGTCAGCCAAGGCGAGGTGGGTCGACCAGCCAAACTGCCCGGACACGTACGAAGAAGAGCCCTCGAGGGCTTCGTAAAATCCCGCGCATTCCATCCGCACTTGGGCGTTGTGGATAATATCGACGGGGGCTTGGGCGCGTCTCCACTTGCGGAGCAGGCTCGCGGTGCGCTTGTTTTCGGCCGCGGCCTCATAGTCCCCCTCGGCGATCTTCGCAGCGCTCATCTTCCGCTTCAGCGTCTTGTGGAACCAGTTGGCGCGCTTTTTAAGGGAGGTGATGTCCTTTCGCTCAAACGGAATATAGGAGGAGAACTCCTCGAACGCCGCGGGGTTAAATGCCTTGGCCTCCAGGCACGGGGCGATGGTCTTTTCTACGGCTTCGAATTCGGCGAGCAACACCTTGGGCGTCGACGGGATGCCGAACAGCTCGAGGTGATTGGCGCCACCGGCTCCGAGGGGGACGCCATCTTGGTCGACCTCGTTGTTCGCGAGGGCCACGAAGGTCGACGCGTAGTCGTTTTCTTTGTACTCCCCGTCGTCGGTGCTCGCGCCCCAAAAGATGAACGGGCGCCATTGATCGGACAGGTCGATGATCGTGTAGCCGAGGGCTTCGGCGCGCGCGATGCCGGTGGCTTTGGGATCCTCCCCGGCCGCGACGATCCACGCCTGATCCGCCGGGTGC
>CALKDV010000374.1 GCA_938084085.1 uncultured Nannocystaceae bacterium | reverse complement strand
AACATGTCGCCGGCGAGTCCGCCCGCCGCGTCGAGCATCAGGCACGACGCCTCAAATTCGCTGGCAGTCACGATTGGATCCTCCATCGCAGTTCCTGACCCGCGAACAAGGGCACCACCGTGGAATCGCCGAGGGGATAGGCGGCGGGGACCTCCCACGATTCCTGGGTGAGGGTGATCGTTCCCTCGTTGCGCGCGAGACCATAAAAGTCCGCGCCGAAACAGCTCGCGAACCCTTCGAGGAGGGCGAGCCGCTCAGCCTGCTCGAAGGCTTGCGCATACAGTTCGATGGCCGCGAACGCCGTATAACAACCAGCGCAGCCGCAGGCTTGCTCCTTGCGATCCACCGCGTGAGGCGCCGAATCGGTCCCGGCAAAGAAGCGCGGATCCCCGGAGGTCGCCGCGCGCACCAACGCCGCTCGGTGACGCTCCCGCTTGAGCACGGGGAGACAATAATGATGAGGTCGAATCCCCCCCTCAAAGATCGCGTTGCGATTCATCAAGAGATGGTGGGCCGTGATCGTCGCGGCGACACGGGGCCGCGCGCTCGCGACAAAATCCACCGCGTCGCTGGTCGTGATGTGCTCGAGGACGACGGGCAAGCCCGGAAAACGCTCCACGAGGGGTGCGAGCGTCTGCTCCACGAATAAACGTTCACGGTCGAAAATATCCGCGGCAGGATCGGTGCTCTCCCCGTGGATCAGCAGGGGCATCCCCACGGTCTCCATACGCTCAAACACGGAATATGAACCCTCCAAGTTCGCGACCCCCGCGTCGGAATTCGTCGTCGCGCCCGCGGGATAGAGTTTCACCGCGAGCACGCCGGCGGCCATCGCCGCGTCGATGTGCGCCGGCGTAGTCTGTGGCGCGAGGTAGAGCGTCATCTTCGGATCAAAGGTGTGTCCAGGCTCGACCGCGTCCATGATCCGCTGCCGATACGCCTGCGCGTCCTCAGCGGTGAGCACGGGCGGGACGAGGTTGGGCATGACCATCGCCCGTCCAAACGTGCGGGCGGTGTGACCGACGACGGCCCGCATCGTCGCGCCATCGCGGAGGTGAAGGTGCCAGTCGTCCGGCCGTCGAATCGTGATTTGCTCGACCACGGGGCGGATATACCAGCCCCACGCCTCCCGTAGAATCTGATGTGCGCCGGTGTACCAGCGCGCCTCCGCGCCACTCGCCGCTCTGTGCGCGAAGGAGGGCGCGAGACACGCCACTCTTTAAGGTTCCGCGGGCGCGGCTGCTCACAAGCCGGTCTCTCGAATTCGAGGCTGAAGCGCGCGCCCATGGCGTTCCGCCGGCCCCCACCCAAGCGTGCATAGGATTTCGCACTTTGGGATGTCCCGTGACCGACGTGATGAGGCCAGACGATGTGTCGCAGCGTGCATATGACACTTGACACCTCCGCCTCAAAAGGCCGAAATACCGCCTCTAACGCCCCGTCCGACACGAATTGCGGACCTCGGGCGCCAAGGAGCGAGGCCCACGTGACCGCGAGCTATTTCGATGTCGATGGAACCCTGGTGCGCACAAATCTGATGCACACCGCCATCTATTATATGGCGAACCAGATCAACCCGCTGCGCTCTGCAAAGAGCCTGGCTCGGTTGGCCTTGCGCGCCCCTCAACTCATTTTGTCGGAGCTTCGCGATCGACGAACATTCAACGAGCAGCTCTTCGAGTGCTTCGCCGGGATGTCCGAGGATCGCTTGGTGTGTCTCGCAGAGGACACCTACAACTTCGCCATGAAAGATGCGCTGTTCACCGGCGCCCGCGACCTGATCTCAAGATGCAAAGCCGAGGGACAAGAGGTCGTGCTGATTTCTGGCGCCCTCGACTTCCTGCTTGAGCGCCTCGCAGCGGATCTCGGCGCGGATCATTGGGTTGGCAACCGACTTGAGATCAATGACGAGCACTGCACCGGCAAGCTCTTGCGACCGGTTGTCGCGGGGCCAACAAAGGCGCGGCTGATCGTCGAGCACGCACGAACGAACGGCCACGACCTCGCCGAGTGCTTCGGTTACTCCGACAGTTATTCCGATGTCCCCATGCTCTCCGTGGTCGGACGACCCGCCGCCGTCAATCCTGACGCAGCCCTCCTTCGACTCGCTCACGCCTACCAATGGCCTGTCATCCGTCTCGACAAGGCCGCCTAACCCCCTCTCGAACGAAGAATACATCCGTGTCCAATCCGAACATCGTCTACCTAGACAAGAACAGCGCCCCGCGGGTGATGTTCTCCGGCGACAGCCTCATCGAAGTCGACCTCCCCGTCGGCACGCGCTGCATTTACCCAAAACCTCCCGTTGACGGCCTCAAAGACGTCGACGCGGCCATCCGCTACGCCGTCAACCACCCCTTCGGCTGTGAGCCCCTCTACGCCAAGCTCCGTCCGGGGATGAAGGTGGTCATCGCGGTCGATGACATCTCGCTTCCGCTGCCCCCCATGCGACGCCCCGACATCCGCGCGCGGGTCCTCGACATCGTCCTCGACATGCTCGACGAGCACGGCGTGGAAGACATCGAGATCATCATCGCGGTGGCCTACCACCGGCACATGAAGGAGAACGAGATCAAGCGAATGGTCGGAGATCGGGTCTTCAATCGCTTCTGGCCTGATCGCTTGTACAACCATGACGCGGAAGACCCAGACCAGCTCGCCTACCTCGGCAAGACCGACGCGGGTGAAGAGGTAGAGCTCTCCAAGGCCGCGGTGGAGTCCGATCTCATCGTCTACGTGAACTTGAACCTCGTCCCCATGGACGGCGGCCACAAGTCTGTCGGCGTGGGCCTGTGCAGCGGCCGCACCTTGGCGGCCCACCACAACCCGCGCACCATGATGGAGGGCGGGTCGTACATGACCCCCGAGAACTCCGGTCTGCACCGCAGCGTCGACCGGATCGGGCGCTTCATCAACAAACAGCTGAACATCTTCCACATCGAGTCGACCGTCAACAATCGGATGTTTGACGGGAACCTGGATTTTTTGGCGAAGAACCCCGACGACTACTCCTCGTTTGAGAAGTTCAAACTCCGCTCAACGCTGTTCGCCTTGGATCGCCTCCCCCAAGCGGCGCGCCAAGAGATCTTCGATCGCTACCGCGCCCCCTACGCCGTCACGGGCGTCTTCGCGGGCGAGACCGAGGCCTGCCACAAGCACACTGTGGACAAGTGCTACGAGCAATACCTCGTGGACGTGGAGGGCCAAGCCGACATCCAGATCACCGGCATCCCCTACATCAGCCCGTACAACGTCGGTGCGTTCTTGAACCCCGTGCTCGTACAGGTCCTCGCGCAGGGCTATTTTCACAACCTGCACCGCGGCATGCCCCTGCTCAAAGAGGGCGGCACGATCATCATCACCCACCCGTGCTCGGATCGCTTTGATCACGAGCAGCACGCGCCGTACACCGAGTTCTTCCACAAGATCCTCACCGAGACGAGCGACGACTTTGAGCTTCACAAACGCTTCGAACGGAAGTTCGCCCGCAACCCCGCGTACATCCGGATGTACCGGCACGGAAACAGCTTTCACCCCAACCACCCATTTTATATGTGGTACTGGGGCACCGCCGGTCGCAAGCATCAAGGTCGCTGCATCGTCGTCGGTGCCGACAACGAATACGTTCCCCGGATCCTCGGATATGAGACAGCCCCCTCCATGACCGAGGCGATTCGCATGGCCAAGGAGACCGCGCCGGCGGACCCTGACATCACCTGCGTGAACTACACGCCGATCATGATGACTCAGGTCAGTTAAGGAGCCCTTGTGACCCAACCCAGCGACTCCACCCCCTCTCTCCTCGACGTCGAAGCGCAGCTCTCTGGTCAGAGCCTGCTCGTCATCGGCTGCACCGGATTTCTTGGGAAGGTCTGGCTCAGCCTCCTGCTCGATCGCTACCCCAACGTGGGGACCCTGTATGTCATGGTCCGCGAGAAAAAGACCATGGACGCGGAGACTCGTTTTTGGAGTGAGATCGCGCCCTCCCCGGTCTTTGACCCTATCCGCGCCACGCGACCGGGCAGCCAGTTCGATGACTTCATCCGCGCGAAGGTGGTGCCCACGGGCGGCGACGTGAGCAAGCCCAACCTGGGCATCTCCGACGAGCTCTTCGCGAAGATGAAGAAGGATAAGCCCGCAATCGTGAACGTCGCGGGTGTCGTTGACTTTAATCCACCTCTCCACGAGGCGCTCGGCGTAAACGCCTTCGGTGCGCAGTATCTCGTGGAGGTCGCGCGCGCCCTCGGCGACGTCCCCATCTTGCACACGAGCACCTGCTTTGTGGTGGGTCGACGCGACGGGCTGGTTGTCGAGCGCAACCCGCTGGAGTTCCCATTCCCGCGCGCCGACGAGCTCGATGTGAGCCACTGGAACGCCGAGAATGAGATGGCAGAGTGCCTCGATGTCGTCGAGCACACGCGGCGCCGTGTGGAAGACGCGCCGCGCCAGAGCCACCTCCTCGATGAGGCCAAGCGCAACCTCAAAAAGAAGCGCGAGCCCCTCTCGGGACCGTCGCTCGACGATGAACTCAAGAAGGTGAAAGACCGCTTCGTCCGACAACGTCTGGTCGAGGCGGGTCGCGAGCGGGCCGAGTTTTGGGGCTGGCCCAACATCTACACCTACACCAAGAGCATCGGCGAGCAGGTGCTCTTGTCGAGTGGTCTGCCGGTCTCCATCGTGCGTCCGAGCATCGTCGAGTCCTCGGTCAGCTACCCATGCGAAGGCTGGTGTGAGGGGATTCAGACCTCCACGCCGATCATGTACCTGGCGATGCAGGGGCTCCAACACATCCCCGTTGGCGATCATTGTCACTACGACCTGATCCCTGTGGACCTGTGCGCGTCCGGCATGATCGCCGCGCTCGGCGCGTTGCTCAAGCGCGAGCACGAACCCGTCTACCAGCTGTGTTCGGCCGACAAGAACCCGCTCAAGGTTCGCCGCGCCGGAGAGCTCATCGCGCTCTCCAAACGGAATCGTTACCGTGAAAAGTCCGACGGCAACGCCGTCTTGAATCTCCTGCAGGCCCACACAGAGCCCGCCCTCGTCTCTCTCGATCACTACAAGCGCTTTTCGGCCCCCGCGTGGCGCAGAGGCACCAAGCTCGCGTCCTCAGTGCTCAAGCGCGCCAAGGGCACCCCGCTCGCCGTGGTCACCGAGCCCGTGCGCAAACAGACCGAGGCCATGCACAAGACCTCCTCTGTGGTCGAAGAGATCGTCGGCGCCTTTATCCCCTTCATCACGAAGTATGAGTATCGTTTCTCGGCCAGCAACACGCGGGCGCTTCACGCTCGGCTCAAACCCGAGGACAAAAAACGTCTACCCTGGAATCCCGACGAGATTCAGTGGCGTGACTATTGGCTCAATATTCACACGCGCGGCTTTAATACCTGGGCCGAGCCCCTCCTGATCGAGAAACTCGAGAAAACGAAGAAGCCACTCCGTCGCCACGAGAACCTGGTGAGTATGATCGCGGATATGACCGAGCGGCATGAGCACGCCCTCGCGTTTCAGCGTCTCGAGGGCGAGCAGCTCACCCGCGTCACCTACTTCGATGTCGATCGCAGGAGCGCGTGCGTCGCCTCCAAACTGGCGAGCATGGGCATCAAGCCCGAAGATCGCGTCATCCTCTGCGCCAAGAACCACCCAGACTGGCCCATCGCCTACTTTGGAGCGCTGCGCGCGGGCGCGACCGCCGTCCCCGTTGACG
>CALKDV010000373.1 GCA_938084085.1 uncultured Nannocystaceae bacterium | reverse complement strand
GCAGTCCAGACGCTGTCCCGACCGCAGATTCTCGAGGCACGAAATGTCACGTGCAAGGCGCTCCACATCGACCCGCCGCCGATGCTCCTCGGTAAATGCCTCTTCGTAGAGTTCCAACATGCGGCCGAGATCGACTGACTGCTCAAGCTCTCCAAGCGCCTCGGCGAGGCGCTCCTTCCACCCCTTGGCGAGGCTGCGGACCTCCTCCCGGAGCAGCTCCAAGTTAACGACGGGCAGCTTCTTCGTCCCAGTCACATAGAAGTGAACGATCGCGTTCTCATAGCGATCGATGTAGACGCCAAAATCTGCGTAGCTCGCTCCGAGCCGCCGCAACACGAGTTCTTGTACCTGCAAGCGCAACGACTCGGAGAAGTGCTCTCGCGGCAGGGTCACAAACAAAAATGCCGACCGCCCCTCATCGGAGATCCGCAGCTCGACATCGGAGCCCCCCTCCTCTTCGGCCCGGAGCACCCGATCCGTGAGTTCCCAGATGTGCTCGGGCTCCTCGGTGAGGAGGTACTCGATGGGCAGCGAGTTGAAGGCGTTGGCGAGATTCTTGCCCCGGTGGCTGTCTCCACGAACTTCGCGATCCGCGAGCAGATCACGGAGCAACACTCGCAAGTAGGGAATCTCCTCAGGGGGAGTGTGGAGCGCCTTGTAGGTGAACAGGCCGTCGATCACGAGGATCCCAGTCGACTCGCCCTGCCGATCCACGTGGCGGATCATAAATTGTCCCGGCTTGCCCGCGCGGTGAATGGGGGACTCCTCGGCGCTCCGCTCGTACCGCACGAAGCGCTTGGTCGCGTCCATTCGCCCGTTGACCGCTGCGCCTTCGCGACGCTGAGGGGTCACCCGCGTCGTCCCGAGCGTCAGCGCACGCGACCCATCCGGCGCGAACTCTTCCACGGAGAACATGACGAAGTTCTCCTCACACAGCCAGCGCAAGAGCGCCTCCGTCTCTCTCAGTCGCGGCGAGAGGACGTCGTCTGCTCGGCCCGCCGCGGCGAGATAATTGTCAGCGGACGAGAACAGATGTCGCTGCATTGACTCAAAGTCCTGCACCATCGCCTGGGCGCCCGCGAGCCGACGACGCACGTGCTCTTCGATGTCCGACGGATCTTTGGGCTGCTTGGCCCGCACCTCGAGACGCACGAGCGACTCGGAGGTCCCCGTCCCAAACGAGAGCAACTCGCCGCGCCTGTTTCGTCGCAGCCGCGCGACGGCGTTGATCGATGAGCGCACCTCTAGACCTTCTCGGTTGCACAGTGCTCGAAGCGCGCTGACCAAAAACGGCTGGTCGTCGAGGCAACTCTCGATGATCAAGAGCTCCCCCTCTTGCCGGACGCGGGCGACGATCTCGCCGCTCTTTCGCACGCGCACCGCCTCCAAGACGTACTCGAACTGCTCGACCAATCTCCGGGTCGACACGTCCTTGAGATCGCGAACGTCGATCGACGCGAGGATGGACTTGCAGATCGAGCCAAGAAGCTCGACATCCGTCCCTGGCAGGTGCGGCTCGTAGCTCGCGAGTGCCTGTTGAACTTCGTGAATGCGCCGGGAGCTGAGGTCTCGCGGGGTCATGTGATGCAGAGATTCGAACAGTCCCGTGGTGATCGCAAGCGGTCAGATGTGCTCCAGTTGTGCACGATCGATCGTTCGTGGCGTTCGGGGCGCCCAACGAGGCCTCACGTTCGCGTTCGGACCGTTCTTAGGGCATCTCGGTGGGGCGAAAGGTCGTTCGCACCCCGAGGCATTGAGGCGATCGGGCGGCGTCCTCCGCGGGACTCGCCCCGTCTCTTTCCTCTCTCCCCACCCATTAGGTGACGGGGCTGGCAGGCACGACAAATGCTACCTTCGCCGCATGAAGCCTCCGCGCACCGTCGCGAGCGACTATGCCGAGCGGCGCGCCCGCATCGGCGCTCGCCTCCCCGCCGACGCCGTCCTCGTACTTTCGGGTGGCGTCCTCCATACACGGTCCAATGACACGGAGCATCGCTTCCGTCCTGACTCGAGTTTTCATTACCTCACGGGGCTCTCGGCACCCGAGTCCGTCCTCGTTATCCGAGGGGGGGCCTCGCCGTCGTCCGCGCTCTTCGTACAAGAAAAAGATCGAGCCGCGGAGATCTGGAGCGGACGTCGCCCTGGCCCGGAGGGGGCCAAACAGCTCACCCAGGTTGAGGATGCCTATCCGATCTCCTCCTTAGACTCACTCCTTTGCGATCTGCTCCACGGCGCGCGAGAGGTGCACATCCCCATCCACCGTGATGACGCGCTCCGAGAGCGGGTGCTTCGTGCGAGTCGAGCGGTTGCGCGAGGAGATCGCAGTGGAGCGATCTCTCCGACTCGTCTCGTAGACGCCGATGTCATCATGGGAGAAGAGCGCCTCCTCAAGGATGAGGCCGCCCTGGCGAGCCTCCGGCACGCCGTGGCCTTGAGCGCCCTCGGCCACCGCGAGGCCGCCGCGCACCTGCGGCCGGGCTCCTACGAGTATGAGTTCGAAGCGCGCCTCGAATACGCCTTCCGAAGGAATGGGAGCACGGGCCCTGGCTACGGATCCATCGTGGGCGCCGGCGACAACGCGAACATCTTGCACTACGTGGAGAACTCTGCCGAGATTCAACACGGTGATCTTCTGCTCGTCGACGCAGGCTGCGAGTGGGAATTTTTCACGGGGGATATCACCCGCTGCTACCCCGCCTCCGGCACCTTCAGCCCGGCCCAAAAAGCCGTCTACGAGGTCGTCCTCGCCGCGAATCTTGCAGGCGTGGAGGCCTCAACTGTCGGTGGCAACATCAACGCGATTCACACGCGCTGCCTCGATGTGTTGGTCGACGGAATGCTCGAGCTCGGTCTGCTCTCCGGCAGCAAAGACGCGGTCCTTGAGCGCGAGGAATACAAACGCTTCTACATGCATCGGACCAGCCATTGGCTCGGGGTCGACGTACACGACGTGGGCACCTACAGCGTCGACGGGACCCCACGGCCTCTCGAAGTGGGGCACGTGCTCACCGTGGAGCCTGGGCTCTACATCGCGAACGACCTCGACGGCGTCCCCGACGAGTTTCGAGGAATCGGCGTGCGCATCGAAGATGACGTGTGGGTCACGGCGCAAGGGCCCACTGTCCTGAGCGACGCGGCACCCAAGACGATCTCCGACGTTGAAGCACTCGTCGGCAGCGCGCTCTAAGGATCCCCCGCCGCCGTAAATCGAAGCTGCCGCGGTGCCGGACACGCCTCACACGCCCGCGCGGCAATGGCCTCGTACTTTCGTACGCCGACCCCACGCACCGACCGCACGTCG
>CALKDV010000372.1 GCA_938084085.1 uncultured Nannocystaceae bacterium | reverse complement strand
CGGTCACGACGGCGCACAGGAGGTTTTGGGTCGACTTGAGGAGGCCATGGAGGCGGCGGGGCTCGGGACAGTCGCGAGGCGCTGACCGTCCTTGATCGTGGCGCGCCCACGGGTGACCATGGCTCATGTTCGTCATCGGCAGAGGTCGCATTGGCGGGGCGCTGGAGCAGCGCTCGCCCACGCCATGCACAGTGCTCCTTCGTGGAGGTGATTGGGGCGCGCTCGATACGGATGACGAACCCATCGTGGTCACCACCCGCAACGACGATCTCGACGGGGTCTTGGACCGTGTGCCGGAGGCTCGGCGCCGCGACGTGGTGTTGATTCAAAACGGCATGCTGCGGCCGTGGCTCGTGGAGCGGGGGGGTATTCCTCTCACCCGGGGCCTGCTCTTTTTTGCGGTGGCGTCGGTCGGGGCGACGCCTGAGGTGGGTGGGCCCAGCCCCTTCGTGGGTCCCCACGCGGAGGCGATGGTGAGGTGGCTCGAAGCGATGAAGCTCGACGCGCGGGTGGTTTCCGAGCGTCAGTTCCGCGAGATCGAGCTGGAGAAACTGGTGTGGAACAGCGCCTTCGGGTTGCTGTGCGAGGCTTGCGATGCGTCCGTGGGGGAGGTGGTGGAGGAGCACGCTTCCACCTTCACGCGCCTCGCGAGAGAGCTGATCGTGTTGGGGGCAGACGCCCTCGAGATCGAGGTGAACGTGTCGACCATGCTGGACTCACTCGCCGGGTATTCGCGCTCAATCGCCGACTACCGAGGCGCGGTGAAGGAGTTTCGATGGCGCAACGGGTGGTTCGTGGGGCTGGCTCAAGCGCGCGCAGAGTGGAGCCTCAGCGATCATTATCGGCTGCTCGAGGCGGTGGGAAAACTCCCGGTGTTGACGTAGTCCAGCGCGGCCTTGAGCCTTGGATTCGGGGCGTCAGAAACGACGAAGGCCCCTCCGTGGAGGGGCCTCGAAGCCGTTCGTGGGCGAGCGTCCCCGTTACATCGGGGGCACGGGGGTCTGCGCGCAACGAATTCCGACGCTGTTGCTGTTGCTGTCGGGGTAGAGCCGCTCGCGCTTGTTGACGCGCAGCTGCTCGCCGGTGTTGCTCGCGAGGGAACCTCCGCGAATCACCCGCAGCTCGCCCTCGGCGGGGCCGGTTGGGTTCGTGGTCACGGCGGCGTCGTAGCCGTCGGCGTACCAGTCCGCTACCCACTCACGCACGTGACCGGCCATATTCCGCACACCGTAGGGGGACTCGCCTGCGGTGATCGCGATGTCGACGGGTTGGGTTCCGACGCCGCAGCCATTGCCCGCGTCCGTGCGCCAGATGACCTTCATGCACATTTGGGTGGGGGCCTCGTCGCCCCACGGATACAACCGGGCCCCGTCCGCGCCGGCGGCGTTCTCCCACTCGGCCTCGGTCAAGAGCCGCTTGCCTCGGAAGGCGCAATAGGCCTCTGCTTGAGGAAAGGTCACGCAGTTGGCGGGATGGCTCCCGCGGTCCGGGTCGTCGTACGAGCAGTCTGTACCGGTCGGTGCCGCGCAGTCGCCAGCGTTGACGCACTCTCGGTACTCATCCGCGGAGGTCTCGAAGGTGTCGATCCAGTAGGGGTCGAGGGTCACCTCTCGAATCGGGAGCGTCTGGCTGGGGTAGAGGTCAGAGCCCATCGTAAAGGTGGTGCCCTCGACGCACTTCATGTTGGCTGGGAGCGCCGCGCAGACATCGAAGTCGAATCCGCCGTCGTCGCCACCGGTGGTGGAGTTGTCACCGGAGTCGTCGCCCGAGTCGCTGGTTCCGCAACCTGCGAGGGGAGCAGTGAACGTCACCGCGAGAGTGAGCAACAAAGAGAGGTTTAAGCCTTGAGTTCGCACGAACGTCGTGTACCAGCGCGGTGTTGGGAGGGCAAGAGAGGCCGGCGAACTCCGTAAATCGCCGGATTATGTGGATAAAATGGTGCAGCGCCGCGACGGGAGCCGGGGGAGGAAGACGGCAATATCGACTCAAGCGGGGCTTGACCGAGCGAGTCGCGCGGCGGCACCCTACGGAGGTGTCGACCCCTATTCAGCAAGCCGACGGTCCTAAAGTTCGTGCGAGCGTGGCGCTCGCCCTTGAAGACTTGTCGGACGGCGCCAGCATCGCGGTCGGGGGATTCGGCCTCTGCGGCAACCCAGAGGCTTGCATCGCGGCGGTCGCGGCCTCGGGTGCGGAGAGGCTGACGATCATGTCCAACAACTGCGGGAATCAGGGCCGCGGGCTCGCGATCCTGCTCCAACAGCGTCAGGTGGCGCGCGTCATCTGCAGCTTCGTCGGTGGCAACCCGGACCTCGAGGCGCAGATGTTGGCGGGGGAGGTGGAGGTGCAACTCAACCCCCAAGGAACCCTGGCCGAGCGGCTGCGTGCGGGGGGCGCGGGGATCGAGGCGTTCTTTACCCCGACCGGTGCGGGAACGAAGGTGGCGGAGGGCAAGGAGGTGCGCGACTTCGCGGGGAAGCCGTGCGTGTTGGAGACGGCCCTCAAACCCGATTTCGCCATCGTTCGGGCGGCCAAGGGTGACGTGTTTGGCAACCTTCAGTTCTATCGAACCTCACAGAACTTTAACCCGCTCGCGGCGATGGCAGGGCGTGTGACGATCGCGGAGGTGGACGAGCTTGTGCCCGCGGGGGCGCTCGATCCTGACCACGTTCATCTCCCGGGAATCTTTGTTCAGCGGGTGGTGCACGTCCCCGAGCACGCGAATTTTATCGAATATCGCACGACCAGCGCGCGTCCTTCGACGTAGGCACTGTTCGGCCTCGCCGAGGTGCTAGGGTGAAGTGATGGTCGACGTTCTCCAGCATGCTCGCAGATTCGCGCTCCTCGGTGCGCTGGTCGCATGCCTCGTGCCCTCGTCGTCGAGCGCGCTGTCGGACACGGTCCGGCCCGACTGCACGCTGAATGGATTCTTGCTGCACGGCAAGATCAAGGTGGTCGAGAACTTCCCCGATCTCAAGGTGAAGGTGGTCGAGCACTTCCCAGACCTCAAGGTGCAGACCGTGAGCAACTTCCCAGACAAGTGCGGCAAATGGAAGATGGTCGAGAACTTCCCGGACGTGAAGATTAAGTTCGTCCAGAATTTTCCAGATCTTAAAATTAAGTTCGTCGAGAACTTCCCAGGGATTCCATAAGGGCCCCGTTCACGCGGGCAGAGGCGCGCGTCAGGCCTGCTGCTCGGTGAGACGGACGAGGTTTTTGATCTCTTCGGCGCGGTCGAGGGGACACACCAGAACACGGCCATTGGCGACGATAACTGCGACGTCCTTCATCCCGAGCACGCCCACCTTCGCCCCCTCATTCCAGACAAGGCAGCCCTCGCTGTCCTCGATGGTTGTGCGCGAGTCGAGGCCCGTAGTCTGCGCACAGTTCGCAGCGTCCGTCCTGAGATGCGCGGCCACGGAGGACCAGGAGCCCAGGTCGCTCCAACCCGCGTCACAATCGACGACACAAAGGTCATGGAGTTTCTCCATCAACGCGATATCGATGGGCGCGGGGGGGAGCTCGGCGTAGGCCACGGCGACGGAAGTTCGTCGCTCGTCTGGCGTACCGGCGCCCGCGATGGCGGTTCTCAGCGGCGCGAAGGTGGAGGCGCAGTGATGCTCGAGGTCTCGGCTCAACCGTCCGAGTGTGCTGACGAAGATCCCCGCGTTCCACACGTAGTTGCCTTCGGATAAAAAGCGTGACGCTGTGGTGGCGTCTGGTTTCTCGGTGAAACGGAGCACGTCAAACGCCGTCGGCCCACGCACCTCCTCCGAGTTGTTCAAGGGGGTCGCGCCGTGCTGCATATATCCGTAGCCGGTGCTCGGTCCCGTAGGGTGGATGCCGAGGGTGCAAATGGTGTCTCTTCGCCGGGCGACGTCGCACGCGGCGCTCAGCGAACGAAGGAAGGACGTCGCATCGTTGACAGCGTGATCCGCAGGGAGAATGCACAATGTGGTGTCGGGGGGGCGCGTCGCTTCGAGCGTGGCGGCGACGAGCGCGATGCATGGTGCGGTGTTTTTTCCTTCCGGCTCGACGATCATCTGTTCGCGGCGGAGCGATGGAATCGCGGCTTGGAGCGCATCGAGCTGGTCCTCGGTGGTCACGACGCGCACGTTGGAAACCGGGATGAGCGGCTCGATTCGGTCGAGGGTAGCTTGCAGCAGCGACGCGCCCCCGGCCCCGAGTCCAGGGATGATGTGCTTGGGGCGGGCCGCAACCGACGCCGGCCAAAGGCGGGTCCCTGCGCCCCCGGCCATGATGATCGCAAGGGTGTCCGTGGTGGTCGCTGCCATAGTGGGAGAGGCTACCGCGTCATCCAGAGGGAGAGCAATCCGACGATCACGAGATAGGGGACGAACGGCAGCATTCCGAAGCGGCGAATGAGTCTCAGCAGCCCCGTGAGCGAGGCGAGACCCACGACGAAACTCACGAGAAATCCTACCGCGTAGGGGCGCAGGTCTCCGCCGTTCACAGTGGGTGACGCGGCAAATTCTATCCCGGTCTTCAGGGTGGCCGCGCCTACCGCCGGAACGCTGAGCAAGAAGGAAAAGCGAGCGGCTCGGTCGCGCCCCATGCCGAGCCCGAGGGCGGCCGCGATGGTGGAGCCGCTGCGGGAGACTCCAGGGACGATGGCGACGACTTGGGCGAGTCCGATGAGCACGGCCTGTTTCGGCGTGGGGGCGAGGTCAGGGTCGTCGTCTGGTGGCGCCGCGCGGTGACTGAGCCCAAGCATCGCAGCGGTGCATAAGAGGGCGACGCCCACGGCGGTGGTGGACTGTTCCAGGCGCAGGACGGTGCGTTCGACCGCGGGGATGAGCGCGAGCACGAGCGGTGTGGAACCGGCGACGATGGCCACCACGCGGCGCCGCCCGTTGGGAGCGTCGGACCCGGGCGCGAGGGCCACGAGCAACGCCCACAGGTCGCGACGAAAGACGACCAGGACGGCCAGGAGCGTGCCCGCGTGGAGCAACACATTAAGCTTGAGCCCTCCCACCGCCGGGTCGACCCCTAACAGCGCTTGGCCGAGCGCGAGGTGCCCTGAGGACGAGATCGGGAGGAATTCGGCGATGCCCTGCACGATCCCCAGCACGATTGCGGAGACCATGTCGAGGCCCGGGGCGAGGGGAGGGGGCGTCACGCAGTCCTTGTAGCGTGGATGCCCTTGGCCGTCCAAGTCTCGTCGAGGTAGACTCGGCTGTGGCGCTCATCGTCAGCGTGGTCGCGTCCGTCTTGCTCATCCAGGCGGTCGCCTGGCTTGGGAGTCCAGAGGCCAGCGGGCGCCAGCGTCGGTGGGCCATCGTCCTCTCACCCGCGGCGTTGTTCGGTGTCGCCGGTGGCC
>CALKDV010000371.1 GCA_938084085.1 uncultured Nannocystaceae bacterium | reverse complement strand
GGTTGTGTGACCCGCGGTCGTCCTTGTCCGTCCGTGCGGATGCGCGTGCTCGCGGTGATGCTGTGCGGGCCCGCCGTCGGGGTCTGGTCCACCGCGGCGGGGGCAGATGTGGTGGACTCCGCGTACAAGAGCGCCGGGGAGGCGGCGATGGTCGGTCACTGGTCAGAGGCGGTCACCCAGTACGAGCGCGCGCGGTCGTTGCTCGCGTCGCCGAGCGCTGAGCTTGAGTACGATCTTGGCACCGCCTATGCCCACACAAATGAGCTGGGCCCGGCGGTGTTTCACCTCCGCTCCGCGCTCCGCCTCGCAGAGAATGATCGGGTGCGCGAGGGGGCCAGACGCAACCTCTCCGTGGCGACGCGACGAGTCTCTTTGCGCGCGGAGGTGAGCGGCGCGCGGGTCTCGAAGTACGAGGGGTGGAAGAGCAGGGCCGAGAGGCTCTTGCGGACTGAGGCGGTGGGGTGGATAAGTTTGTTGGCCGGTGCGTATCTCGCTGGGCTCGCCATGGTGCGGGTCCTCGCCCCGAGGGTGCTACGCCGATTTCGCTCCTCGCTGTTGACCTTCGGTGTTATCTGCGCATGTCTGTTCGCCGGGCTCGGGGTGACGCGAACCATCGCGCTTGGCGCAGATCTGGAGGCGGTGGTTACGGGCGAGCGTGTCCCGGTTCGGGAGGGCGCGGGGCATCACCACGCGACGGCGTTTCACGTGGAGGGCGGCTCGGTCGTCCACCTCAAGAACACCGCTCCTGGATGGAGACGCGTGCGTCTCGATGACGGACTTGAGGGCTGGATTTCTGAGCGGTCGCTTTTGCTTTGAACCTGCGTCAGCGCTTGCGCACCTGTGTCCGTGGGTGGAGATCTCTACCCGCACGCGGGTGTGGGGAACCTGCCTACATCCGCAATCAAGCGGCCAAGAGGAGCATCTCTAGACCGTCGCGTGCGGCAAGTCGTTTCGCGCATGGCAGACCATGTCGGAGCAGAGTAAGTTTGAGGCAGTGCTGGCCGTCGTCGCACAGAAGATTCGCGGGAGTCGTCAAGGGCCCTCGTCCACCGTAGGCAGAGTCTACGAGGGCTTCTTATTGTCCGAGCCCGTTGTGGGTCGCGGGATGGTTTTGTTTCGAGATCCAAACGGGCGGCGGATGGTGACGACATCTGTGCGTCGTATTCTCGGGGGCTCCGACGATGGTGTGCTCTATGTGGAGACCGAGAACAGCGTCTATCGCATCATCATGGACGAGGCCCTCGCCGCAGCGCGGGCGCGTTCCTCGGCAGGGTGACGCTCCACGCAGCGGAGGCTCGGGGGGCTGGACACTCAGCAGCGGAGGTAGATGCCGACGGTGAGGTATTGGCCCTCAGGATGAAGTGGGCAGATCGGGTGATCGGCTCCAGCACCTCGGAGCTCCACACGCGCGACATGGATACCAGCGTGACCACTGGCCCGACCAACAGATCGGTCGATGGCTTCGATCCCGAGGTGGTGGCTGCATGAGCACACCGCGATGATTCCGCCGTTCATGAGCCTCGGCAAGAGCGCCGCGAGTGAGCGCTCCATCGCCTTGCTCGCGCGTCCCACATCTCGAAGGCTGCTCACCACCTTGGGCGGGTCAAAGACGATCGCGCCGAAGGTGCGCTGTAGCTCCGGATGGTCGAGCGGGCCGAAGAGATCTGCCTTCACCGTCGTGACGCCAGAGAGGTTGTTCGCACGTACATTCTGCGCCGCGAACTGGAGCGCCGCTTGGCTTTGATCGAGCGCGACACATTCGAGCCCGGCCGCCGCGGCGTGGAGAGAGAACCCTCCGACATGGCACCCCGCGTCGAGGACCGGCCCGCCGACGCCTTTGGCGAGCTTCGCCAAGTGGACTCGGTTGTCGCGCTGATCGTGGTAGGCGCCGGTCTTTTGTGAGGGGGGGGCGGCGGTCTGGATGTCGATCCCATGTTCGCGGTACTGCAGCGTGGTGAGGGACGGACCGGTGCATGAGGCCTCCATGGATTCTCTGCGAGCGGCCCCCTCGGGCACGAGGACCGTGGCGGTTCGTTGGTCCATCGAACGCAGCGCAGCTTCGATCTCATCGATTCGCGCGTGCATCGGGGCGGTGGTCACCTGCAGCACCCGGTGGTCACCGTAGCGGTCGACGACGAGACCAGGGAGCCCGTCGCCTTCCGAGTTGATCTCCCGGAATCCAGTGGTGTCTCCCAACGGGAGGCGGGATCGAAGGTGGAGGGCACGCGCCACCCTCGTTTCAAGCCAGTCGTCGGCGAGCGCCTCTCCTCCTCGCTGGACGACTCGAGCGACGATATCTGAATCGGGGGAGTACAGGCCCCGCGCGAGAAGATCACCGCGGTGATCCACAATGTCCGCGATGGTAAGTGGATCGGGCGGACCTTGGACTTTGGCCACGTCTCCGCGTCGGATCCATCCCGGCAGATGTTCGAACCGGTGGGCGGGCGAGCGCTTGAGCTGAATCCGCACGGTCACGGGTGCACCTTGCCACGGACGCCACTCCGCGGCCAGCGCCTGAGGCTGCGGCTCCCCCGGTGGGCTGGGCGATAACCCGGTGTCAACGACCAGCGCCGTCGGCGGGGCGGCGGGGCGGCGTGGTCGTCGGCGCTCTTTGGTGTTAGATGTGATTCTCAGAGGCACATGAGCATCCCAACCTTATCGCCGCATTCTTCTCGAGCTCGACCGACTGGGCCCGTGACGCTGGTCGTGATGGACGGAGTGGGCGAGGGATCGGGGGGGGCGGATGACGCGGTGGCGATGGCGGAGACCCCCACGTTGGACTGGCTAAAGACGCTTCCTTCTTTTGTTCAGCTTCGCGCGCATGGTCGCGCGGTCGGCATGCCCTCTGACGACGACATGGGTAACAGCGAGGTCGGACATAACGCCCTGGGCGCGGGACGTGTGTTCGAGCAGGGCGCCGCGCTCGTCGGCGAGGCCATCTCCTCTGAGCGAATCTATGAGGGGAAGGCGTGGAGCGAGTGCGTCGCGCAGGTCCGCGCCTCAAGCCAGCCGCTCCACTTCATCGGGTTGCTGTCCGACGGCAACGTCCACTCCCACATTGAGCATCTAGAGTCGATGCTCGCGCGGGCGGCATCCGAGGGTGTCCAAGCGCTCCGCGTGCACGCCCTGCTCGACGGTCGCGATGTCCCGCCGCGCTCTGCGATGATCTACGCCGCTCGGCTCGAGTCCTGCTTGGCTTCGCTGCGAGAGCGAGGCGTTGACGCACGGGTGGCCAGCGGCGGCGGGCGGATGCGGCTAACGATGGATCGCTACGAGGCGGACTGGGAGATGGTTCAGAGGGGGTGGGATGTGCACGTCCGCGGTGTAGGGCGAACGTTTGGATCCCTCGGTGAGGCTGTGCGCACCTTGTATGAAGAGTCCGAAGAGACCGACCAAAACTTGGATCCTTTTGTGATCGCAGATGAGCAGGGGCCTGTGGGAACCATCGAGGACGGGTCCTCGGTGGTCTTCTTTAACTTCCGCGGCGATCGGGCCATTGAGATCTCTCGCGCGTTCGATGAAGACGACTGGAGCGCGTTTGAGCGGGGACCGCGGCCGTCTGTTTGTTTCGCGGGGATGATGGAGTACGACGGAGACCGCCACATCCCTAGGCGCTTTCTCGTGAACCCTCCGCGAATCGATGCCACGATGAGTGAGATGCTCGTGGCGGCGAAGGTTCGGCAGTTCGCGATCGCAGAGACTCAAAAGTTCGGACACGTGACCTATTTTTGGAACGGGAATCGTTCGGGCTACTTCGATGAGACGCTCGAGACCTATGAAGAGATTCGCTCATCAACGACGCCGGAAGAGCTCGCGCCTGAGATGCAGGCGGAGCCGGTCACGGATCGCCTGTTGCAAGCGATGACAGAGGGCTATGACTTTCTCCGGGTGAACTATGCCAACGGCGACATGGTGGGTCATACGGGGAATATTGATGCGACCCGCCTGGCGGTGGCGTGCGTCGACCGATGTTTGGCGCGGCTCGTGGAGGCGACGCGCGCTCTTGGGGGAGTGCTCATCGTGACCGCCGATCACGGAAACGCAGATCATATGTACGACGCAGGGGCCGATGGGACTTTGGTGGTTCGCTCAAGCCACAGCCTGAACCCGGTGCCGTTTGCGATCTTCGATCCGCGCGAGGTCGACGATGGACCGTGTGTGGACGCCGCCTGGATCGACCGCGAGGCGCCCGGACTCGCGAACGTCGCCGCGACGGCGCTCGAGCTGTTGGGGTTTGAGCCACCCGCGTCGTTCGAACCGAGCCTGCTCGCAGGCTCGACGCCGAGACCGTAGTCACACCGTAGGGTCACGGTTGCATCGGGTTCACCACGCAGCGGTCGCGACCCGATCGTTTGGCGATGTAGAGGGCCTCGTCGGCGAGCTTAAACAGCCGCGCGCGTCTTTCCCGCGAGGAGCCGTCGCCGATCATGGTGGAGTCGGCGATGCCGATGCTCAATGTCAGATTCCCGACACCTGAGTCCCGCGCAGTGAGCGCACTTTTGAGACGCGAAGCCACCTTATGAGCACCTGCGCTGTTTGCGCCTGCGAGGAGAATTGCCAGCTCGTCGCCGCCCACGCGTGCGACGAGATCGGAGGGTCGGAGCACCGATTGGATCGCCCCGGTCACGTGGCATAGCGCCGCATCGCCAGCGTTGTGTCCGAGGGTGTCGTTGATGTCTTTGAAGTGGTCGATGTCGCAGATCAGCAAGCTGACGCAGGTGTGGTCGCGGGCCACCCGGGCCACCGCTTGGTCCACGAGGGGCAAGAAGCCGCGTCGATTCCAAATGGAGGTGAGCGCATCCGTGTAGGCCTCGTCCGTGAGTCGTTGATTCACGAGCGTTCGACCGTAGACGGTTCGCGCTAACGACATGATATTATTGACTACTTCGTTGTTTGCATGATCTGCGTCGTCGGACAGTTCCACCCGGAGAAATCGTGTCCCGCTCTCTTCCGCGTGAGTGTTCGGCCCGAGCTCCACCACGCAGTTCGCGTCGTTGCTGACCGTGTCCTCGCAAAGCTCGGTGCTCGCGACAGAGGGCAGAAGACCGAGGGCCGCGGCCGCGCGGTGTGCGACGTCGCTGGGGTCCTTACCTTGGAGCAAGAAATCCATCATCTCCACGATGAGTTTGGCGCTCGGGAGCGGATTTTTTGCGCGTTGGAGGAGCCGTAATGCGGGCATTCGGCGGGTGACTTGCTGGGTCACCTCGAAGGGCTCACTGACGGACGGTGCGGGATCTGCTCCGGTGAGGAGTAAGTGCGGCGGATTCACAGTATTTGAGAGAAGAAGCAAAATGGATGCCATCGCACTTTGGGCCTGTCGTCCCGATCTGCTACCTTGTCGGCGCTCCGGCCACTCGGACACAGCCGTCATGAAGAACTCAAAGCTTTTCATCCTCGCCGCCGCCGCACTTTGGACCACGACGACCCTGGGTTGTGACAAGTCCGGCGCCACCAAGAGCCCCCGACGAAAGTCTGCACGCCTGAACTGGGTGATGCAGCCGGAGGCGGGCAAGCAAGTCGAAAACAAGATCACGGTGCCGGGCGCGGGGATCACTTTTGAGATCCCTGACACCCTCTATGTCTTTAAGGAGTGCAGCGAAGCCACCCACCAAAACGGCGGACCGGACAGCGACTGGATGCCCATCGTCAAGTGCGCGCGCGCCGAAGGCTCGGAGAGCGGCGACCCGATCGCGCTGACTTTCTACGCGACGTCCAAAGACATCCTCATCAATGAGCGCTCCGTCGC
The DNA here is from genome assembly GCA_938084085.1 of uncultured Nannocystaceae bacterium. Classification (GTDB taxonomy): domain Bacteria; phylum Myxococcota_A; class Polyangia; order Nannocystales; family Nannocystaceae; genus JAAZXR01. The sequence continues at coordinate 924 of CALKDV010000371.1, read as the reverse complement.
CAATATTGAGAACACGCTGAACTCCGAGGGCGTGAAGGTTGAAGAGGCTGCGTACTACGATGAGTACCTCTCGAAGCCGGGCCGTCGAGGAATCTTGGTCGAGTACCACACCCTCGACGACGAGGGATTTCCGAACGAGGCGATCCGACAGTTCATGTTCCCGAAGGGCGACGTGCTCTTCGTCGTGCAGACAAAGTTTCCGTATTCCAGCGACCGTTCAGGGATCAACCGCGACTGGCAGCGGATTCTCTGGAACTTCCAGCTCGACGAAGACGGCCCCCTGTACGAGGGTCAGTAGTCTCTCCGGCGGTCGCTGCCGCCGAGGGTGGGCGCCGACACGGCGCGTCTAAGGGGTCGGTCGACACGAGCCTTGTGTGACGCTCTCGTGGGCGGCGAGCGTCGCACCGTGAGCCCGTAGGATCACCAAGTCACACTCGCGGAGGGTGAGGCAGTAGGTTCGCTCGTTGCCCGCGTGACGAAGCCGCAACTCGTGGACGCCGGGGGTCTGGCGACGGGCCTCCAGGGCGGATCCACCTGCCTCCCGAATCTTGGCGCCGTCGACGAAGACTTCCAGTTGCGGTCGTCCGGCACGGGGCGCGAGATCGGGCACGATGGTGAACCGGGACGAGAGTTGGAAGGATTCCCATGCACGGACCTCCGCCTCGGTGTGTGGCTGCGGCGCTCGCACGGTGCGCGGGTCGTGAACGCTGGAGACCTCGGGAGCGTTCCTCCCGCTCTGGGTAACGGCTCTCATGATCGAGATGCACTCGAGTTCCGTGAAGGCTGTCATCGCCGAGAGGCTCGGGAGCTGGTGTGCGGGGCGATCATGGCACCCCTGAGCCCGCAGCGTGAGCTGGCGAAGCTTTGTGCACGCGACGTCGAGAGGCTTGGGGGCGTCGCCGCTGCCGTCGTTGACGCCGACCG
>CALKDV010000370.1 GCA_938084085.1 uncultured Nannocystaceae bacterium | reverse complement strand
GGGAGGGTCCCTCGGCGACGGGCTCGGTTTACTCGGCGGGTACGGCTCGGACAGTTGACGACGGCAGACCGCGCGTGGACTTTTGGGCGACGCGCGGTGGTGGCGTCCACGTGCAGGTATCGGGCGAGTTCGCACATCTATGGTGGTAGTCATCTATCATATGGTGGCGAGTAGAAGATTGCGTCTCGCCCGCGTCGTTTGTTCGATGACGCACAACGCGTCGTCATCGTCATCATTTGGCCTTTTGGCGCAGCGATCGTCTCATCGGCTGTTGTTGATTTCAACGTCCTGATTCTCGTTCGACGTGAAACGTCACTCCCGTCGTCGCCTTCCCCGGACGGGTCCCCGGCGGGCCTCGGACGCGTCCGTCGTTCTCGATGAAGTCGACTTCGACCCGCGTGGAGCGCTGGGTCCGGCGCGCGTGGGGCCTCCCCGCGGGCAGCGGTTTCTACGCGGAGCACCCGTGCAAGCCCCGCGCGCGCCGGGTGCCGGGATACTTCACGAAAGACAACGATGGCACGACGAGGCTCCACGAGACGAGCACATGGGAGGAGGCGCACGACGAGGCTGCGCGTCACCGCCCGCCGCCGCCGCGCGCGCGCGCCGGGTTCGGCCCTCTCGAGGACGAGCCCCGGGAGCGGTACGACTTCCAGGTCCACAGCAAGGAGCAGCAGTTACGCGTGACGAGCGGGGGCGGTCTCGACGAGGGCTCCGACGACGCCGCGCGCAGCGTGAGCCTCGGCGAGGACATCTGGCACCTCCTGACCGTGGAGATGTCCCTCTCGCGCCTCCTCGCGCTCGAGATCTTCGCGGAATTTCTGCACATCTTCCTCGCCAGCCTCGCGCTCGTGTTCGTGGCGGCGTGCGAGGGGGAGACGATCGACGGCGACGTCATGACCCGAAAGATGCTTCTCTCGCTCACTACCGTGCGCATCGCCAGCGACTCCATCTTCGGGTGGCAGGAGCGCACCCCGAGCTCGCATGCCGAGGTGTGCGTCCTCGCCCTGCTCGGCTGGTCCCACTGGCTCCTGCTCTCCGTCGCCGGCGCGGTGATCGTCGCCCGGGCGCTGAAGCCGCTGCAGCAGGTTGCGTTCGCGCCGGATTGCGCGTGGGGCGCGGACGACGTCAGCTTCCGCCTCGTCCTCCTCCGCCGCTCCGTCATCCTGTACGATCTCCAGGTCAGGATTCAGGCGTTCGCGGGCGGGCGTATCTTCGACCTGCCGCTGTCGAACGGCTCCACGGGGTACGCGCGGTGGACGGGCGTGTTCCCGCTCACGTTCAAGCACTCGTTGGATGAGCGCTCGCCCCTCTTCGGCAAGTCGCCCGACTTCATCACCAACATCGCGGTGACCGTGACGGCGATCGACTCGGACGGGAAACCCGTGTTCGCGAACGCGGAGTACCACAACCCGCGCTCGTGGGTGGCGAGGCGGCCGGAGTTTCTGGGGGGCTTCGACGATGGCTTGACGTACCCCCGGATCTTGCGAGGGAAGTGGGGGGACCAGTTCCGGATGTTCAGCTCGCCGGGAGACCAGGGGGGAGGGGAGGAAGAGGGCGCCGCGTCCAAGACGGCGAAGACGGAGCAGAAAATCACGGGGCCGCCGCTCTTTTTCCTGAACATGGACAACTTCCACGTCATCAACCAGGAGGAGCCGGAGGACGAGTCCCCCGCGTGACGAAGCGCGCCGGTTCGCGAAACTTTCAGTCGTGACTCGGCCGTCGACCGTTTTATTAAAGTTGACGTCGAATAATTAAGAGAGATCTACATAGCGTTATGCATTACACACTCTCACGCGCGCGCGCGGTCACTTCTCCGCGCGTCGTTTCCTCGTTCAGCCATGGGTAAGGTGTGCATCGTCACTGGCGCGACGCGCGGTTTCGGCCGCGGCATCGCGCTCGTCCTCGCCAAGGAGAAGGGGTACACCGTGTACGCCACCGGGCGCAACAAGAACTCGGAGCTCGAGGCCCTCGCGACGGACGCGTCGCAGGGCACGCTGGGCGGCGTCGTCCACCCTTACACGCTGGACCAGCTCGACGACGCCGCGGTGAAGGCGTTCGTGGACTCCGTCGTCGCCAAGGAGGGCAAGGTGGACGTCCTCGTCAACTCCTCGTTCGAGGGCCTCAAGGCGGTGACGCCCACGCTCGGCCAGCGATTCTGGGAGAAGCCGATCGAGGTGTTCGACGACAGTTACCGCGTCGGCACGCGAAGCGCGTTCGTGGCGAGCGCGCACGTCGTCCCCGCGATGCTCGATAACAAATCCGGGCTCATCGTGAACGTCTCGAGCGCGGGCGGCTTGTTCTACTTCATGGACGTCGGCTACGGCGTCGGCAAGGCTGGACTCGACCGCCTGACGTACGACATGGCGGTGGAGCTTAAAGGCACGGGCGTGCGGGCGCTCACCCTGTATCCGTGCGCGGGAATCTCGGAGGTGGCGGCGTTCCCGGGCGGCGAGACCCCCGCGTTTTGCGGCCGGGCCCTCGCCGCGCTTTTGGACGGCGCCTCGGAGGAGGACCTCGACAAAATCAGCGGCAAGGTGATTCACAGCGTCGAGCTGGCGCAGAGGTACGGCACGATCGATCCGGACTCGAACCCGGCGCCGACGGGACCGTTTTCTTCCGCGGAGGCCGTCGCCGGGGTTCGCGCCGCGCTCGAGGCGGGGCCGAACTGGTACAAGCTCGACGCCGAACTCGCGGACTGGACGCAGACGAACAACGTCGGGATCGCGGACTGCTTCCCGGGGTACAAGAAGGCGTGAGCGTGTTTTGAAGGTGTAGTTAAGTAAACATAACTCAAGAACCGAGGTGTAAAGAATGGTTTTTCATCCTGAAAAAGTGTCCCCCTTTCCCAGACTGAAACAGTCCGCCCCCGAGCGGCGAGCGCTCGTCGGTTAAGCGTCGGCGAATGTTTTCCCACTTCGGTGATCGTTCGCCGAGGCGCAGGCAGTCCACGGACGCGCCGCGGCGACGGGCTCCGACCTCGCGAGGACTCTCGGCGAGATGATGACCCGCGCGCCGACCGGCAAGTTCGCCATGGACAACCTCCCCCCTCAGGCCCGCGACGACCACGCCCCAGGTGCGCGGCGAAGCTGTTGTTATCGCGCCACTACTCGCTAGCGTTTCTTCGGCGTCCCCGTTTCCTCGCCGACCCGGTGCCACCCCGCTGACCCGCGCGCACC
>CALKDV010000369.1 GCA_938084085.1 uncultured Nannocystaceae bacterium | reverse complement strand
GCACAGGACTCGGAACCCGTAGACATCACCGCTGCCTTGGAGGTTCCACGTAATTTTTACGGCGCCGTCGCCGGCAAAGACCTCGAAGTCGGAGGCCTTCACCACCGGCGGAAGGTAATCGAAGGTCACCGACTGGAACTCATCCGAGTTGGCCGAGGTGGCGCCCGACATAAAGAACTGCCCCTCGTTGCACGAAGTCTGCCCGGCGCACATCCAAACCCCTGATTCTCCCGTTCGATCGTAACAACCCTGGGCAGGTTCGGCGGAGCCGATCGATTGGGGACCCGAGGGATCGACACCCCATCCGAAGAACACGGGATCAACATCAATCTCGGGGGCGAAGCTGTAAAAGTCGGGGAAGCCCGACTGAATCTGGGCACAGGGAGTGAACTGTGGGACGTTGCCAGATTGGGCGCTGTCGCATGATTGCCCGACGTAGGCGTTGGTCAGGTCGTTGGTCGCTGAGGCTTGGTTGAGCAGATTGATTCGGGTGCGGATGGCTTGACCGCAGCTGCAGCGCGCCTGGTTCATAAAGTACTGCATGTCCGTGGAGGTCATCTGCCGTCCACGGGCTGGCGTGGCGCCGTTGCTAGCGGCCTCCGTCAGGTAATAGAGCACTGTATAATCACCGCCGCCGCCTTCGTCTTCGGCCTCAACCGGCGCGGGCAGCAGCAGCAGCGCAAGGGCGCTTGCCGGGAGGAGAGAGTGGTGGAGGCGACGCATACGCACGGGTCCAGACGATCGTTGCAACGATAGTGCCACTGGCCGCGGGCGTCCAACACATCGTGGGGGTCGATCGCGGCGCAGTTTGATGGGACACCCGCGCCCCAAAGTCGCCGGGCCGCGACACCGAATGACATTCTGGCAACACCAGCGCGGACACCGGTGGCCAAATGGCGCGATGCGCGGCGCCCGCTACTGGGGGCGGGGGGTATCGAAGAAGCGTCGTCCCTGCGCCGCCATCTCTCGGAGAAGCTCAGGCGCGGCAAATCGTTGGCCGCCAGCGGAGGAGAGCGCGTCGAGCTCACGGACAACTGCGGCGAGGTCTTGGCGATCGAGCCAGCCAAAGGGTCCTCCGGTCTGTGGCGCGAAGCCGATCCCGAACACAGCGGCGACGTCACCGTCGCGCGCAGAGCGGAGGATCCCGTCCTCGAGACAGCGCACCGCCTGCACGGCTTGGGCGAGGAGGAGGCGTCGCTGAAGCGCGGGGACGTCGAGCGCGTCCGATCCGGAGGAGGACGCGTGCACCGCGAGTTTGCTCCAGAGGCCGCGTCGCTTCCCACCTTCGTAGTTGTAAAATCCGGCGCCGTCCGCCTTTCCGGTGCGTCCTTCGGCGACGAGCGCTCGGACGAGATCCATGCCTGGAGAGTCTACTGCGTCCCCGAGGTAGTTGCGGCCCTGTTCATTGGCCTTGACGCCAAGCGTCAGCGTGACCTCATCGAAGACTTGCAGCGGTGGGACCACCATGCCCGCGGCGCGGGCTGCCCACTCGATGAGCAGGGGGTCATGTCCCTCGGCGACGAGGTTGGCACCCTCCATGATGTAGGCGGAGAAAACACGGGTAGTGTAAAAGCCGTAGCCGTCGTTGACGACGACCGGGAGCTTTTTGATACGTTGGCAAAAGGAGAGACACCGCGCGAGCGTGGCGTCGCTCGTGCTCGAGGTCGTGATGATCTCCAACAACGGCATTTGCTCCACTGGGGAGAAAAAGTGCAGCCCAATGAAAGATTGCGACCGCCGACTTTTTGCGCCGACGTCAAAGATGGGGAGGGCGGAGGTGTTGGAGGCCCACACGCCGTCCTCCGCGAGCAGCGGCTCAAGCTCCTCATTGATGGCGTGTTTAAGCCCGAGGTTCTCGAAGACAGCCTCAATAACGAGGTCGCTGTCTTGGAGCGGACCCGGTTCGAGCGTGAGGGTCAACCGGGCAAAGATCGCGTCGCGCTCGGGCTGCGAGAGATGTTTTCTGCGTCGCTTGAGTTGTGACTCGAAGTGCGCGCGTGCCTTCTCAAGTGCCTCCTCATGGACGTCCTTGAGCACGACCTCGTAGCCCGCGTCGGCGCAGACGAAGGCGAGCCCCGCGCCCATCATGCCGGCTCCGATGATCGCGATTTTTTTGAAGGGGGGGCCCTCGTGGATCGGGAGGCCCTCGCACTTGAGCGCGGCAGAGCGTCCGTACCACAGCGTCCGAATCATATCCTTGCAGGAGTCGGAGACGGCCAGCTCAACAAAATATCGCGCCTCAATGTCGAGCCCAGTGTCGAGATCGACCGCGAGCCCCTCGGAGATCGCGGAGAGGGCGAGCTCGGGCGCGTGAAAGACCCCCGCCGTCTTTTTTCGGAGCATCCCCGCCGCGGCCATCAACATGTTGCGAGCGTCGCCAGACCCCGGCTGCGGACCTGGAATTCGAGGGGACTTTTGGTCCCATGGCTGCTTGGCTCGAGGGTTGCTCGCGATAAACGCGAGGGCGTGGGCGCGCAGTTCGTCCTCCCCCTCGACCAGGGCGTCGATTACACCTGCCTTCAACGCGGGGCCGCAGCGCAATTCTTTTCCCTGCAAAATCAACTCAGCGGCGGCCTGAATCCCGATGAGGCGTGGGAGCCGTTGGGTCCCGCCCGCGCCTGGAATGACGCCGAGTTGAACCTCGGGCAGGCCAAACTTGGCGCGCGGCGTGTCGATCGCGACTCGGTGATGACAGGCAAGGGCGAGTTCAAATCCCCCGCCGAGCGCAGTGCCATTAAGGGCGGCGACCACGGGCACTGCGGAGGTTTCAATGTCACGAAAGAGGGCGCCGAGGTTCTTGACGCCCTCGTACAGTTCTGCCGGATCGGTCATCGCGAACAGGCGGTCGATGTCGGCCCCCGCGCAAAAGTCGCGGTGCGAGGAGGTGAGGATAATGCCCTTTAACTCGTCGTGGGTACGGGCCCAGGCGAGCGCATCGCGGAGACCATCTCCAAACTCGGCGTTGATGACGTTGGCTCTCCCAGGCATGGCGAGGGTCAGCGTGGCGACGCCAGAGGAGGGGTCCATGCTCGCTCGGAGCGCGGTGTGTGTAAATTCCTGCGAAGTCATGGGCGGATCAAATCCTCTCAATGATGGTGGTGACACCCATGCCGCCGCCGATGCACAGCGTGACGAGCCCGGTGGATGCGTCGTTGTCTTCCATGGCGTCAAGGAGCGTGCCGAGCAGCATGGCCCCCGTCGCACCGAGTGGGTGACCCATGGCGATGGCGCCCCCGTGTACGTTGACGCGATCGGGGGAGACGTCAAAGTGCTTCATGAAGGTCATGGGCACCACCGCGAAGGCCTCATTGACCTCGAAGAGATCGATGTCCTTGATCGACATACCTGCGTGCGCGAGCGCCTTCTGCGTGGCGGGCAGAGGGCCGTCGAGCATGATCACGGGCTCGCTTCCGCAACACGCGAAAGAGCGAATCCTCGCCCGGGGCTTGAGGCCTTGGGCAGCACCGAACTCCTCGCTCCCAAGGAGCACCGCCGCAGACCCATCCACGATTCCCGAGGAGTTTCCCGCGTGATGGATGTGAGAGATCCG
>CALKDV010000368.1 GCA_938084085.1 uncultured Nannocystaceae bacterium | reverse complement strand
GACCAGGGTCTTACCGTGCACCACGCACAGCGCTTGCAAGGTCTTGCCGAGCCCCATGTCGTCCGCGAGCAAGGCCCCAAGCTTCGCGTCTCGATGAAACGCGAGCCAATCCACTCCTGCGAGCTGATAGGATCGCAAAGTCGCATCGAGGTCCTCTGGGTACGAGAATGCAGGGGGCGTCCCTCCCGCGAGCAACTCGCTGAGGCCTGCGAAGTTCGGAGGAGGTGGATGATCCAAGGCTTTGCATAGTCGCGCGACCTGCGGAGCCAGCGCCCGATTGGCTGGACCAGAACCATCGACGGCGCGTGCCTCCAAGAGATCAGCGACGAGGTGACCATACTCGGCCATCCAATCGCTCGGGATCTCTCCGAATCCACCCTCCAAGACCGGCGCGTAACCTTCGCCGCGCTCCCATGCCGCCACGACCTCGCTCGCGGTCGCGTTAAACTTCTCGCCAGACGACGAATGGAATGAGAGGTGGACGTCCCCCGCCTCGCTGACGTTCAACGAGGGCACCAATGAGGCGACGCGCAAAAAACTCTCTCCCTCGGGAGCTCCCACGCGAACATCGGGGTTCTTCGCCGCGCGCTCAAAGATTCGAATCGCCTCGGAAGCCCCACGGACATTCTCGCCCTCGCTAAGGCCGTAATCCCGCCGCAGCAACTCAAGCAGTGACTTCTCCGCTCGAGGGGCTCGTTGGGGAACCGCCTCCTCGCCCAAGAGCGTCATTCTCTCCCGGGAGACTCTGGCCACCGGAGGATCTCCGTATTCAATATAGGCGTCGATGCGCACACCTTCAGATGTCGAGCTCCCGGCGAGCCTTAGCGCGGGACGAATCACCCCCTCCGACATGGCCGGGAGTTGGTCGGTCTCAATGGAGATGGGAATCTCAGCGCGGCGACACTCGGGGATGATGTCGCTGACAAGGGTCGGGAGCTCTCGCTGGGAGAACAGCCGCCCTCGACGCAGCTCGTCAAAACGAGGCCCTGAGAGTCCGTGGTCGCGGAGGGGATGCAGCGTTTGTCCACGGCGAATGACACGATTTCCGAACGCCTCGCGTACGTCGTCTTCTTGCTCGATCCGTGCGACCACCTCCCCCTTGTGATCGGTAATTCGAACTTTGAGTCCGCAGGTAGGCGCTCCAATCGACATTGGGACCCCGCGCAGGGTGAGATCCTTGATTCCTCCAAGGAGGCCAAAAACCGCCGAGACGAGGCCCTCGGGGATCACCCCACCCGAGAAACCGCCGAGTCGTTTCTCAAACTTTCGATCCGCGCTCTCGAGAGCGTAGTCAGGGACTCCCCGCACCCCGGGCAGTGCGGACCGGAGCCCGCCGGAGCCTATTGGAATGTCGGCGCCCTTGTGAGCGATGACCCTGCGAACAGCGAGTGCGCCTCGATGTTCTTCGAACCGGTATCCCACGTGACCCACGTCCTGACGCGCCCCTCCCGATTCGCCTGTCTCCGAAGTGACCGCCAACGTCAACTCTAAGGAGAGCGCGATCGCGGCGATATGCTCGCACGCGTCAAACGCCGAGCCGCAATTGCAATCCCACTCCACCCCATCTTGGGGATAGACCACGACCTCGTACAGGTTCCGCCCATCGAGGACGGTGCCCTCGATCTCTTCTTCACCTCTCTCCGCGATCGTCACGGCACGCGCATTCGCAAGTTTCTCTCCGCGGGCCCAAAGCGCGGAGGGACAGCGCCGCTTAATCTCCTGGACCGTGGTGCTCATGCACCCCGTGGATAGTCAATCAAAGGCGAGCCGGCAAGTGCTTCAGGCGGAGGTGCGTAGACCGTCGATAAGCTCTTGAATAGCGTCTATCTCGAGCGGCTTGGACATGAACACATCGGCGAGGCCACGCTCGATTCGCGGGGAAATGTCCGCGTAGCTTGATCCCGAGAAGAGGACCCGCTTGACATTCGGGTAGGCGTCTCTCACGCGGCGAAGGATGAGGCCACCATTTGGCCCCACCAAATTGAAGTCCGCGATGATGGCGCAAAAGCTCGATTCTTCAAGCTTCCTCAGAGCCTCCGCCCCGCTCAGAGACACCTCCACCTCCACGTCAACATAGGCACCAAGGACGCCCTTCAAGCTGGCCAAGGTCATCACGTCATCATCGACAATCAGGAGGCGAACCGCAGACACGCTGCTTGGTGACGGGCGACTGGCGCCGGTTTTTGATTTCGCCTCATCCATGCTCGTCAACGTGTCTGTGTGGCTATACTGATCCGAACAGTGTTGAGTCAACCCAACTTGGCGGTTCGCACAATGGAACCGTAACAACGAGATGTGCGCTCTCGCTCCTGGATGAATGTAGCACATTTCTCATGTAAATCTGGATGACCAAGGCCGCATCGCGGAATCACCAGATATCGAGTTCGCAGATAGGCGGAATACGTCCCGCGCTAATGCAATCGGTGCCGATACGCCTGCACCCCCCTCCCGAAATGAGGCCATTCCCGTAGCGAGGAGGCGAACCTATGTGGGCGTTCCCGAGCGATTCTACCGATGCAATGCACCTCGCGAACGCCGTCTTTAGGAAAATCTACGACCGACCGTACACGGGAACTGCCGCCCCACGCGAGACTCGATTGTTCGGCGAAGCCAAAAAGAAGATCGTCTCCGCCACATCGCCAGTCGTCGGCCACATCGCCGGGTCTGCGTCCGGCATCGCGCGACGATTCGCCGGCGTATCCATGATCGAAGGGACCACAGCGTTGACCCAGATTCCGTCCCCCGCGAGCTCTTCTGACAACGACATCGTCAGCGCTAGCACCGCCGCTTTGGAGGCCGCGTAGGCCGCCATCCCTGGCGTGGGAACCAGGGCCGGCCGCGCGGCGACATTCACCAGGCGTCCGCCCTCCCCACCTTCGCGGAGCCTTCGACAGGCGCACTGACAGGACAAGAAACAGCTCAAGGCGTTCAGTCGCATCAACCGAGTGAAGTCTTCTCCAGACGTCTCCATCAATGGTGCCATGGCAAACCCACCGGCGAGATGAATCGATGCCCAAAGTGTGGGTGGGCTGGAATAAAATCGGGCGGCGCTCGATTCATCAGTGAGGTCGATGCCCTTCACGAGCGTGACCTCGTCACGCATGGAGAAGTCTTCAAGCTCACGGCCTTCAAACACGGGAATATGTACGGACGCACCCGCGTCCAACAATCGCTTCACCACCGCCGTGCCCAGGGCCCCCGTGCCTCCGGTGACAGCCACGTGTTTATCCTCGAAAACACCTCCCATGTCCCCTTATAACCCAGGTTTTCCGGCCGCTCCTACTCGCGAGATCTGTACCAGTCGGACGTGCCTTGAACTCCGAAAGTCTGAGCCCTTGCAAGACGGCGCGAAAACCGAAGTTTTGAGCGCGCCACCGGCGTTCCGTGTCCTCGGCGGTGCATCATGCTACGTTCAAACTTCGTGAGCCAGCCCTCTCAAGACCCTGCGACGCATCCGCGCGTGCCCCCCCGGATGGGGCGATTTGAAGTGATCCGCGAGATCGGGGAGGGCGGCATGGCGACGGTGTACGAAGCGCTCGATCCCAGCCTCGGCCGACACGTCGCGCTCAAGCTCGTTCGCGCTGACAAACGCGATGACAGCTATGAGCATGAGCGACTGATCCGAGAGGCGAAGGCCATCGCCGACATCGAGCACCCCAACGTCATCACCGTGTACGAGGTGGGACGCTGCTCAGAAGGGGTGTTCATCGCCATGGAGTATGTGCGAGGTCCAACGCTCCGCACCTGGATGCGCGCCACGCCGCGGCCTTGGGGTGAGGTCACGCGGATGCTCCTCAAGGTGGGACGTGGGCTCGCAGCCGCCCATGCTCGCGGGATCACCCACGGTGATTTCAAACCTGCGAACGTCATCATCGGCGGAGATGAGAGGCCCCGCGTCCTCGACTTCGGACTCGCACACTGCGGCGGCACACGGGCTTCCCGTCGGCATGAATCATCTAGCTCTGCCATGAGTTATCAAAGTCTGGATGGGGAGCACAGCATCACCCACACCACCACCATCGATAACGAGGAGAGCGAGACGATCTTGTTCGCGGGGACACCGGCATATATGGCCCCCGAGCAACATAAGGGAGAGGCCCCGGATCACGGATCTGATCAGTTTAGCTTCGCGACGGTGCTGTGGGAGGCGCTGTATCGCCAGCGCCCCTTCCTCGGTCGCAACCCATTCCTCGTCTCCCAAGCGATCATCGACGACCGGCAGACCCCGCCCCCGGTGTCCCGCGTCCCCGCGTGGCTCCACCGCATCGTGGATCAAGGCATCGCCAACAAGCCAGAAGATCGCCACGAATCGATCGCGTCGATGCTTGCGGCCGTAGTCTTTGCCTCCCGCGTCATGCACGGCTACTGAGCGTCGTACGCTCCACACACATGAGCCTCGGCGACGGCACCCCGCGTCGGAGACACGCGGTCACGGAAGGGGTCACGGAATGGCCATGAGCGCCGTCTGCATCTCCTCAGCGGTCTGGTATCGACCCTCTGGAGCCTTGACGACGCAGCGAGCGAAGAACGCGTCCAACGCCTGCGCGCGAGCGGGCGGCAGGTCCGCGCCGAGGTAGGGGCTCAACGCCGGCATCGCACGCTCTCGCTGAGCACGGAGCGCCTCGCGCGGATGCACCTGAAACAGATCCTCGAGCGGATGTCGACCGCCGGTCATCACCTCAAAGAAGGTCATGCCGAGGGCGTAGATGTCGGCGCGGGTGTCGAGGTAGTTCCCCGGGATCGTCTGTTCGGGGGGCATATAAAACGCGTCCCCAAGCACCCGGCTCGCGTCGATCGGCCCGGTGTCAGAGAGGTCTCTGCACACGCCGAAGTCCAGAAGCTTCACCAGCTTCAGCACGGGATCGTAGGCATCGGTCGCCACGAAGATGTTCCCAGGTTTAATATCGCAATGGACAATCTTCCTCCGATGCACGTGCCCTAACGCGTCGAGAGTCTGCTTAAAGATCTCTTGCCCCACGTGCAGCGCCAGCGGTCGCCCCGACTGCGCGATCCCCTCGAGGTCGGTCCCCTCAAGATAGTCCATCGCGAACCAGAACAGCCCGTGCTCTTTGGTGGTGCCCACCTCCAAGGCGCGGATCAGGTTGGGGTGGCCAAAGGTCCCGCACAAGCGCGCCTCTTGTCGAAAGCGCCGCCGCTCCCCCTCGGGCACGTCCATTTTCATCATCTTCAACGCCGCGTAGCGATTCATGATGGGATCGAAGACCTTGTAGACCTTGCCCATCCCCCCCTCGCCAAGCCGCTCAACGATCTTGTACTGCTTGCTTTGGGTGATGACAGTCCCCGCCGGTAGGTCGTCCGCGCGCGTGCTTTCCTCACCGATCAGGGGAGCTTGAGTCACGTCTCAGTTTATCCAACCGGGCGGCCGTGTCGCCAATCTCTTTGGCGAGAGGCGGCGCCACCGCGCGAAATCCTGCGCAAACAACGCGGACCGACGCGGAGCGGTGCTCACCCCCGTCACCCAACACGGTGATGAGGAACATAATTCCGCCCTGGCGCCAATCACTCAGATGGCCGCCTTCAAGGAGAGGGCTCTGAGTCCTCGCGGACCTCTGAACCCCGTTCTCCAAGATCTTCCGAGACAGGCGTCTCCCCTCCAGCCTCCGGGTCCGCGACGCGCTCGATGGTGCCGGTCTCCGAGTGCACCGTCCATCGACTCCCATCGGAACCCACGACCTCAAACTCGGTCGCGAACACGCCGCGCGATAGCAACCGAGTCACGGTCAAGGTGGTCGGCTGCGGCCTGCGCACCTCCATCACCTCTCGCGACCACATCGCTGGCTCGTGATGGACTGTGAGTCCCAAGGACTTCGCGGGCCGTCGACGCACGCGGTCTGCGATCCAAACATCGAGATCCGGCGCTTGATCATCTTCACTGAGCATGTAGACCCGGATGGTGTCCGTGACGCCATCCTCGCGATCCTCTGCCACTTCAGGGTACGCGAACATGCGCCAGCGACCGCCACTATACGCCTCCCGCGCGACGGACGTGGCCAACATGATCGCCTCGATCTCCCTGGCCTCAGGGCTCTTGGCGTCCACCGCATAGTCGAACTGCTCGAGCTCGAGCACACGATCCGGTCGCAGGAGAACAGGCACCACAACCCACTTCTCTCCGCGCTCAGGAGACAGGTCGACCTCTTCAATGTCACGCTGCCGCCACCGGTAGATCGTCAGTTGACCGGAATGATATCCGGGATCCGCGCTCGCGATGTGGAGGAGCGTCGAGACAGACGTCTTGGCCAGTCGACTCACCCCACGGGACATCGCCGCCTGATAGACCCGATCCCGCCAATGAAGATCCACACCTCGCGCCGCCGTGAGCGAGACATTTCCGCCGTCGTCGACGTCGAGAGGGTCGTGGCTAAAATTTTCGCCCGACGCCGACGCATAGCCCGGGTTGCCAGGGAGACCCGGCGTCGACGTCCCACCCTGCGGGTCGCACCCACCGAGCATCACCATCGCGCTCACAATCCATCGGTGCGAGTTCGTCCACGCCATGCACACACCATAACAGGTTGAATGTTCCTTTGGCGCTCAACTCAAGCTCCCTAGGGCGCCGCCAGCTCCGAACGCCAAGAGAGTTGAGTCCCCGACGGCTTTAGGTTCGCTGCGAACAGCAGGCGAGCCTTTCGCCCGGGGACCGGAGGCGCGGCTGCCTGGAACTTCTTGATCAAAAGCTTCAGCTCCGGGTCCTCGCGCGAGGGGATCAGCGAGCGCATGCGTTTGAGCCGCTCCAAAGATCGCTGGGCCAACACGTCGTCAGGTGGCACGGGCCCCACCCTATGGTTCGTGTGTGCCGCGACCGCGCTCAACGTGAAGGTACCCAAGATCCGACTCCCCTTATGCGAGGCCTCCACGGAGAGCGCTTTTTGCGGGTCCGCGACGAAGAAGTTCACCCCGGAGGCCGGCGACCATCGGCTCGCAGCGGTCGTAGCGCTGCTGTGTTCCTTGCTCGTGAGGATCTGACGAAACAGCGCGTGGGAGAGCATGCCATCCGCGACGAACGGACCGTTGAGGAGCGGCTGCCGAGCGCACGCGAGACCGTCTCGGTTGATGCCGAAGCAGCCCAGGGTTCCAGGGCGTCCCACGACCAGCATGGGCATCTCTACCGACTCCCCGACGTGGTCAATCAACGTGAGAGGACCTGCGCGATCCATCCGAAACAAGATTCGCGTCAGCCGTCCCGTCATGTTTGGGACCGCCAGCACGTCGCTGCCCAACCATGTGTCGATGCGCTCGCGGGCGAAGGGCAGATCCAGCGTGGGGAGGAGGTCCTCCTCGAGCGCGTAGGCCACATGCGCGGATGGTTCGACTCCGGCCTCGGCGGCGATCCCTTCAAGCTCCTCGAGCGCTTGGGGTGCGTCTCGGCCGAGCCGCTGGGTCACCCCCTCGACCGCCTGCTTCCAGCGTTCCGCCCCATCCGGCGGAGCGCGCAACGCCGCCGTCGCTTGCATGAAGTTGCTCACCCCCTCGGCGATCAACGCCCGGTGTGCAGCCCCGTGCGCCTGTCCGCGGAGGCGCGGCCCCCCCTTCACCTCGAGACGCTCCAGCGACGAAGCCTCCGCGACCTCCGTCGTCGTCACCGCGGCCTTGGTTGCAGGGACTGACGCCACCCCAACCCCGGACACAACCGCCTCTCCTCCTTGGAGCTTCGGCGGCGTGTCGCGACCACATCCAACCCAGGCAGGTGCGAGGAGCCCGACGGCTCCTCCCGTGATCCATTGGCGTCTCGAGTGCGACATCGGTCCCGCAGGGTACCTCATCGCGCGCCCCCTCATCCACGATCTCCGGGCCGGAGCGCGGCCTCCGCTATCGACCCGGCGTGTGGGGCCCCGTTAGTGAGGCCCGTGCTCAGACGAGCGGTTGGACTCTAGATCTCGCTTACGCTTTTGCTCTTCCACGAAGGCACGGACATCGCGCCAATCGACGGTCCCCGCGGCCTCTTCACCCTCAAGGAACTCTCGCATGGCCGTGTTGGGGTGCTCTTCGTCCGGCAAGACGAGCGCAGCGCGCAGCGCCTGGTCGATGGTGGACACGAAGCGAAGCTCCACGTTCTTGAGCACGTTCTTCGGAATGTCGTGCGTGTCCTTTTGATTGTCCTCCGGACACACGACCAGCTTCATGCCGCTGCGGTAGGCCGCCATCACCTTCTCCTTGAGGCCTCCGATGGGCAGCACGCGACCCCGGAGGTTGATCTCTCCGGTCATGGCGACGTCTTTACGCACGGGGATCTGAAGGAGCGCGGACACCAGACTGGTGACCATGGTGACACCAGCGCTCGGCCCATCCTTGGGCACTGCGCCCTCGGGGAAGTGGACGTGAAAATCAGCGTGCTGATAGAAATCAGGCTCCAAGCCGAAGCTCAAACAGCGGCTCCGCACGTAGGTCACCGCCGCACGCGCCGACTCTTGCATCACCTCACCGAGCTTACCGGTCAACGTAACCTTGCCCGCGCCCGCGGTGATCATCACCTCCGCCGGTAGCAAGTCCCCCCCGAACATCGTCACCGCGAGTCCGTTGGTCATGCCGATCTGATCGTCCTCTTCACCCTTGTTGAAGCGGTACTTGGCGGGGCCGAGGAGTTTTTGCACCCGCCGCACGTCTACCTTGTACGACTTTCGCTTTTTCTCGTCTTTGACGTACTCGCGCGCGAGCTTTCGGAGGATCGAACCGATCGCCCGCTCGAGGTTCCGTACACCGGCCTCTTTGGTGTAGGAGTGGATGAGCTCTTTGATGCCGCTGTCAGTGATCTCCACGTTCACATTGCTGAGCCCGTTGAGCTCGATCTGCTTGGGCAGCAGGTATTGACGGGAGATTTTCAGTTTCTCTTCGTCGGTGTACCCGGTGAGCGAGATGATCTCCATCCGGTCTTGGAGCGGGATCGGGATTGAGTGCAGGCTGTTGGCCGTGCATAAAAACAGCACATCGCTGAGGTCGTAATCGAGATCGAGGAAGTGATCGACAAAGGTGCTGTTTTGCTCTGGGTCAAGAACCTCAAGCATCGCCGCCGAGGGGTCCCCACGAAAGTCTGTGGACATCTTGTCGATCTCGTCCAACAAGAACACCGGGTTCGACGAACCCGCCTTGCGCAGACCTTGAATGATCTTGCCGGGGAGCGCCCCGATATAGGTGCGTCGATGACCACGAATCTCCGCCTCATCGCGAACGCCGCCGAGCGACATCCGAACAAACTTGCGGCTGGTCGCGCGCGCCACTGACTTCGCCAGCGAGGTCTTCCCCACCCCGGGCGGGCCCACGAGACAGAGGATCGGGCCCTTCACCTTGCTCACCAAGGACTGCACGGCGAGGTACTCCAAGATCCGTTCTTTGGGCTTCTCGAGCCCGTAGTGGTCATCGTCGAGAATCTCTTCCGCCTCGATGATGTCGAGCATGTCCTCGGTACGATCCGACCACGGCAACGAGAGCACCGTGTCG
>CALKDV010000367.1 GCA_938084085.1 uncultured Nannocystaceae bacterium | reverse complement strand
CGCCTTGTCGGCTTGCGACAAGCGCGTGTCGTACGCGATGGCGAGCTTGGACAACAGTTCGGTAAGAAGCTCGACCGGCAGGTCTTTCACCGTCGCCTCTTCCAGAAGCTCTGCAAACATCTCCCACGCACCCTCAATGGAGACGAGGTTCTCAAGCGCTTCGCGAGCAGATTCATTCCGGGGGTCAGCCTTGAACGCATTCGCGTACACGGTCATCGCCCCCGCGGTGTCTCCCATGGCCTGCGCTTGAATGGCGCCCACCCGGAGCAACAAATTAACGCGGGCGGTTTCGTCAGCTGATGCGTCGGCTTGGATCTGAAGGCACTGCACCATCGACTCCCACGCCTCCGCGGCCTCGTATGCCGGCAAGAGCACGCCGGCCGCCGCGACTTTGTGACTGTCGGTGCCGAGGAAGAGCTCCATGCGGCGGCGGCTGTCCTCGTGGGTCGGCGACATCGAGATCACAAAGCGCAAAGACTCCACCGCCTCGTCTGCTGCGTCGAGGTGATCTTGGCACACGACGCCGAGTCGATAGGTCAGCTCCAGACGCGCCTGAGCATCGCCCTCTTCCCCATGAACCGCCAATTGGCGACGAACCGCGTCGGCCAAATCTGCCCAATTTTCAAGCCCAAGGTAGATCCGATCGAGCGCCTGAAGGACCCCAAGATCCTCCACACCTGACGCCAGCACAGCGTTGTAGGACTCGATGGCTTTCTCCACGTTGCCCAGCTGCTCATGGATGCTGCCGATGCGCCCTTGAATTTGGCGCTTG
The DNA here is from genome assembly GCA_938084085.1 of uncultured Nannocystaceae bacterium. Classification (GTDB taxonomy): domain Bacteria; phylum Myxococcota_A; class Polyangia; order Nannocystales; family Nannocystaceae; genus JAAZXR01. The sequence continues at coordinate 1,872 of CALKDV010000367.1, read as the reverse complement.
TCCTCGTCGGAGTCCGCGAGGCTGAGCTTCGTCGTCAACACCTCCAGCAGATCCGCTTCGCGCCCAAGCGCGATATACAGGCGCTCAAGCGACGCCAACGCTTCATGCTGCTCGGCGTCAATCTCAAGGATCGATTCATTGACGGCCAGGGCCTTCTCGAGATCTTGTAGCTGCTGCTCGTAGACCATCGCCACCGTCAAACGCAACGGAAGGGACTCCGCCGACGCCCCGTAGGTCTCGGTTGCCTTTTCGAAGGCGCCGACAAGCTCCGTCCAGAGGCCAGTGGCCTCCGCGAGACGACGCATATGTTCGGCCGCCTCCACCAAGTCATGGTTCTCATCCAGTGCACGACGGTAGTAGGTGAACGAGCCCGCGCCGTCTTGAAGGACGCGCTCGGCAAGGTCGGCGATCCGCAGCAAGAGGCTCTTGCGCTCCTCGGGATCTTCGGTGTTGTTGAGCTTGATCACCAAGGAGGGTGAGATGTTCTTCTCGTCACCTGCCGCCTCGTAGAGGCCGATCAGGCGCTCTGCCACACGCAGATTTGCGTCGTCGGCGGTGAGGGCTTTTTCGAGGGCGCGGGTGGCCTTGTCTGCTTTTTGAAGCCGATGCTCGTACAGCTCTGCAACCTTCAAAAGCAGCTCTACCTTGGTCTCCGCCGCGGCGGAATCAACCTCGCGCTCGAGGACGCGGACGAACTCTCCCCACTTCTCTTGTTTGGCGTAGAACGCCTCCAGTGCGTCGACGTTGCCCTCTGCCAGATACAACTTCTTGAGGGCATCTTGCGCGCGACGGTTGTTGGGATCCACCTCATGGAGGGTCTCCCAGACGCGGATAGCGTCTGCATTTTGACTCAACTTGTCCGCGTACAACAGGCCGAGTTTCACCAGCTGTGCGGTCTTCTTGGCCTCTTCGGTTTCAACCTCAACGAGCAGTTCGAGGGTCTTCGCGAGGGCCTCCCAGTTCTTGTCGCGCTCTTGCAGCGACTCCAAGGTGTGGAGAGCCTCAAGGTTGGATGGATCCCCCTCGAGGACGGCGGTCCAAAGCTGAATGGAGAGCGCAGGCTTCTTAACTTTTTGTCCGGCTGTGCGAGCCACCTCAAGCATCTGCGCTTGCCGCTCGGCCGGATCCTCGATGAGCGACAGCTCTTTTTGCTGTACCGCGAGCATCTTCTCCCAGTCGCGACGTCGACCGTAGAGCTCTTTGAGTTTCCCGATCGCGGTAGAATTAAGATCGTCTACCTCCAGCACGGCCTCGTAGCTCTTGATCGCCTCGGCCTGGTTGTTGAACTTCTCAAGGAAGAGCTCACCCGCTTCGAGGTGTAGGCTCACCTTCGCCTCTACGTCGTCGGTGATCTCCGCGCGACGACGGATCCGTCCGATCAGATCTGGCCATCGTTTCATGCTCTCGAACTGCGCCTGCTGCTGCTCGACGACCTTCAAGAGCGCATCCGTATCGTCAAGGCTCTCAAGCAGCTTCTCAAGCTGGGCGAGGGTTGTGACGATCAGGCCTGGCTGTTTCAACCGCTCTCGATAGACGTTGATCAACTCTTCGTAGAGTCCAACCTTCACTCGGTCATCGGTGCTCCGCTTGATTTGATCCTTGTATAAATCAGCGACATTGCTCCACTTGTTGCTCTCGATGTAGAGCGCCTTGAGCTTCTCTCGTGGGTACGTCCGCTCTGGGAGCTTGGCCATCGCGTCGCGCCACGCGTCGATGGCCCGCTTGCCACCCTTCTCGGCCGCTGCTTCCGCAGCCTGAATGATCTGCTTTTCTTCCCCAGTAAATTCCTCGTCGCCCAGGGTCACGGGCGTCGCTGCTTCTTGGGCCGCCGCTGCTTGTGCCGCTGCCGCTTCCTCTGCCGCTGCCGCCTCT
>CALKDV010000366.1 GCA_938084085.1 uncultured Nannocystaceae bacterium | reverse complement strand
GGCGACGCGGCGACGCAGGCGCTGGCGCTGCGCGAGGCGGAGGTGATGCAGGCGTTGGCGGTGCGGCGGCCCACGGGCGAGGGGGCCGACAAGCTCTTACGACGGGTCGCCTCGCCGTGGGGAGGGACGGTCGCGCGAACCATGAGTATCGTGATCACAGGGATATTCGCCACCTTGACTGCCTTTACGCTCTTGTTGGGGGGGGTCGCGGTGGCTCAGGGTATACGCGGTGCAGCATGGATATTCTTGTTCATGGTTCCCATGCCCCCGGCGTGGCTTTTCGCCGCGGGAATGTATCGTCGTTCCGTCGCGCGCTTGCGGGCCGAGCTCAAATCCATGCTCGCCGAGGGGAGCGCCGTGCCGGGGCGCCGCGTGAACCGGATGGCGAGGCGGGTCAATACGTACGGGGCGCCTGTCGGGGGCGGCGGGATGTTGGCGAGGCAGGATCTGGTGCGGTTCGAATGGCACGGTGAGACCCACGAGGTGCCCTTGCCCCCCCGCCTGCGCGCGCATCGTGGCCCGCTGGTGGCGTTCCTCAAGGACGGCGTCGAGAAGATCTGGGTGCTCTCCGACACCGAGGTACAAGAGTTCCTCGACGCGGACAGCGATTCGGCTGCGACGGTGACGCAACTGTAGCGACGGGCCGCGCGTATGAACACGCTGAAGTGCGTCAATACACCCGCGGGATGATGCGCCACGGCACCCGGGTGCGGTACTCGGCCCACAACGCCCCATACTTCTCGGCGCAGCGGCGATCGTCGTCGCGTTCGCGGGGGACGAGCAAGAGGATGTAATACAGCGGATAGAGCCACGGACCGGGGCGCGCCGGGTCGCCGATGGCCAGGGCGAGGCCCGAGGCCATGAGGATCTCGCCGAGGTAGTTGATGTGGCGCGCGCGGGCCCAAAATCCGCTGCACAGCAGGGTGCGCGATCCGTCGGTGAGGATGCGTGGGGGTATCCAGCCGAGGAAGGTCGCCGCGGGATCGCGTTTGAAGGTGTATTTTTGCAGGTTGGCCCCGCGCGAGAGCATCCAACCCGAGAAAAACACCGCCGCCGCCATGACACACCACGCGGGGGAGGGCGTGGGCAGCGGGGTCGCCACCACCGACCACAATCCCACCACGTAGAAGAAGGGATAAAACGCGAGGCACCCCCAGATGAGCTTGAGACCCAGGCGTTCCGCGAACAGGTCGTAGGTGTAAAGGTGCACCCGCTCAAATATGAGGTAGTCAAATACAAACCACACGAGCAGCGCGCCGTGCAACAGCACGCCCGTCGACGCGGCGAGGCCCGCCCACTCGATGTGCGCGGCGCAAAAGCTCACCACGTGCAGCGCGAGCAAGGCGGCGCCGAGGAGGTACAACAGCATCTTGGCGTCAACGTGTCCGCGACCCCACTGCAGGTTGAGACGCCTCCCCAAAAAAAGATCGCGCACGAATCTGGTGTGCGCCGGCGGCTGACGGGTCACGGCGGCAAGCGACAAGACCACCCCGAGCACGCAGGCCGCGGCCAGGCTCGACCAGCGATGGTCGTACAGGACGGTCCACTCCCAAATCCCTCCCAAGCTACCGACCGCGCAGCCGCCCAGCACAAGCGCCGTCACCCACACGCCGTTGAGCCGATACGGCAACGGGGCACCCGTCACCTCATGGGTCGCGTAGCCCTCCACACGTCGCGCCGGGAGGACGATGTGAATCCCGACGATCAGGGCATAGATCGCGCAAAGAATGGCGGGTCCGAGGAGCAAATCCATGGGAAGTCGGGTGTCGTCCAGACAAGGTGGGATCGACGAGCGTTCCCATCATGAAGGAGTCTGCGGGTGGATTCAACGCCGGGTCCGGCACGCCGGATCTGGACCCGACGACGTTGCGACGGTGGCGGATCGGAGCCAGAGCGGGTTCGTCGCCGTGTTTGCGGGTGCGCGCGTTCGGGGGGAGTCAAACGACGGGGATCTTGAGGGGACCGGGTGGTAAGACTCGTTCATGAGCAGGCTCGTCAAAGTATACGTTTGGGCGGTGTTGGCGGCGGTGGGATGCACCGCGACCGAGGTTGACTCTGGAGCCGACGACGGCGGCATGGACGCCACGACGGCAGCAGACGCCGGCGATGGAGATGGAGATGGAGATGGCGACGGAGATGGAGATGGCGACGGCGATGGAGACGGCGATGGCGACGGCGACGGCGACGGCGATGGAGATGGCGACGGCGACGGGGTACTCGAATGTGACGCGGACAACCCGTGCGGAGTGGTGAATTGGTCGGGGGGCGGAGGCTGGACAGGGACCGCCTTTTCGCCGGAGGCACAGTGCGTACTCGAGGCCCTGCGCGATGCGGACGCCGCTGGAGTCCGCGAGCTAGTCACCGGCTATGTGGGGGGGGACTCTTCGTCCGAGACCCGCGTGCAGATTGACGGCGCCACGCGAGAGGTGCTCGTTCAGCAGAACGGCTATAGCAACGGCGAGGGTGCATGGGTCGATCCCGTGGACCGCTGCGCGCTTCAGGCGGCGTCGTATTTCCAGGACTGTCTCGATACGCCCGCGTCCTCGTGCCTCAACGAGGCGTCGTGGTACCTCGGTTGCGAGGAGTCTCTAGACGTCGGATGCCCCGAGTAGTGGGCGCGTGGCCGGATTTGTAGCGACCGCTGGGCATCGTCGATGACCCCGCGCGAATTCGGGTGTGGCGGGGGGGTGACAGCGTCGGCGTCGGGGACAATGGTGGTAGGCTCGCGTGTGTGAAAAGACTTCGCGTGCAGTTGGTGCTGACGTCGCTGCTCGTCGCGGGCTGTTCCTCGAGCTCGATGGCGGATGACGCCGACGACGGCAGCAGCGTGTCGACGTATTCCACGACGAGCACCACGGGAGACGGAGACGGCGATGGCGACGGAGACGGAGACCCGAGCACCACGGGAGACGGAGACGGCGATGGCGACCCGAGCACCACGGGAGACGGAGACGGAGACGGGGACGGGGACGGAGACCCGAGCACCACCGGAGACGGAGACGGAGACGGAGACGGAGACGGCGACGGAGACGGAGACGGAGACCCGAGCACCACCGGGGACGGAGACGGCGATGGAGACGGAGACGGAGACGGCGACCCGCTGTGCACGGCGCCGTTGGTCGACGGGCGCCTCGTGCACGGGCTGGCCTCGCCCCTCGTGCTCATCGATCCCACCTGCGGCAAGTTGAGCTACGGCTTGTACGCCAACGAAGGGCAGTCGAACGCGGCGCACCTGCTGCCCGACTTCTCGTTCGCCGGGTACGAGGGTGGCGGCGTGGCCATCCCTGACATTCCGACGATGGTGACCCTGAATCCGCAGGCAGGGGACAATCACGCGGCGATCCAGGCGGCCTTGGACGCGGTCGCGGCCATGACCCCCGACGTCAACGGATTTCGAGGCGCGGTGCTCTTGACCGCGGGTACCTACGAGGTCAGCGACACCCTCGTGATGGCCGCCGACGGGGTGGTGCTGCACGGCGAGGGCCAAGGCAGCGCGGGCACGGTGCTGGTGGCGACCAAGGCCGAACAGCATGACCTCATCCAGATCTCCAACGGCAGCGGAGGCATCAGCGAAGTCGGCGGGACCCGCGTGGACATCACCAGCCCGCTCGTGCCCGTGGGGGGCATGTCCTTCGCGGTCGCCGACGCCAGCGGGTTTACGGTGGGCGACACCGTCGTCGTGATCCGTACGCCCAACCAGGCGTGGATCGACGCGCTGGACATGGGGCAGTGGGGGTGGACGCCCTCGTCCTACGAGATCGACTTTGAGCGGGAGATCACCGGGATCTCCGGCGACACGATCACCGTCAACATCCCCATCGTCGACGCCATGGACTCGCAATTTGGGGGCGGTGCGGTGGCTCTCGCCGACGTCTCGACCCGGGTGCGACACTGCGGTGTCGAAGATCTTCGCCTCGATTCGCTCTACCAGGCGCCCGACGATGAGGCGCATGGATGGAACGCGGTGGCGCTGCGCGGGGCGGCGAACTCGTGGGTGCGCCGCGTGACCGCTGTGCACTTTGGCTATTCGGCGGTCA
>CALKDV010000365.1 GCA_938084085.1 uncultured Nannocystaceae bacterium | reverse complement strand
CGGTGACGACGGTGCCGCGGCCAGGGTCGCTCACAACATCGACGTTGCCGCCGAGCTTCGAGATAATTTGTCGGACGACGGACAGCCCGATGCCGCTCCCGCCCTCCCCCTTCGTGGTGAAGTCGCGCTCAAACATCTGGGCGCGAATCTCGGGGGAGACTCCTGGACCATTGTCGCCGATGCGAATCATCGCGACGGACCAGTCGGTGTCCGCTTGGAGCCACACCCTCGACGTTTCTCGATCGCTGCTCGACAACGCGTCGATGGCGTTGCCGACTAGATTCGAGAGCACTTGATGCAAGACGCCAGGTCGGACATTGAGGATGGCATCCCCGGCGGAGAACGAGCTCGAAAACTTGATCTCAAGATCTGGGCGATGTCGATAGGCCGACTGGAACATCGCGCAGCAGTTGGAGCAGACGGTGAAGAGATCCGAGGCGGTGTCGCCTCGGGCACCAGGGGTGCCGTCGAGCATGTCTTCTACCTGCACGCACATTCGCTCCACGGCCTGTCGCATGAGCGGGACGAGTTCACGGTGCGGGTGGGTGGGGTCCTCCAGCATGGAGACCAGCATGCGGAGGGGATGCAGCTCGTTTTTCAGCTCGTGCGCCAGCGTGCGCGCGTCGTCGAGACCGACGGCGTAGGTCCCCGAGTTGTTGGCATCGGAGTACGTGGCCTGGGTTCGCGCCATCAAGGATCGGGTTCGCTTCGCGAGCACGGCCGGGTTGACGGTTCGAATGGAACAATCATCTGCGCCCATCTTAAGGAATGTTTCCTTACTGAGGTCGTCTTCCGGAGCCGTGAGAATCATCATCGGAACGAGCGGCGCCCGCGGTCGGATGCGACGAACAAGCTCGTAGGGATCGTCCGAGAGCTCGGCCACATCGAGACACACCAGGCTCGGTTGCCCGTGGTAGAGCGCGTCGATTAATGCCTTGCCGTCGGTGAAGACGCGCTGCTGAAAGCCCATATGCTGAAGCGCTTCTTCCACCACACCTTGTGTCGTCACGGGCGGCGACAAGACGTATGCGATCGCGTTCATGCACCACAACTATGCTCGAATTAGTTGAGAAGATCGATACGCTGGAGTTTGCGGTGTCGGGGGGTGTCACGACATGTGGGCGTGGGTGTTGCCGCCTCCTCCATCTGGTCTCTTCGAATTGTGGAACGAAGCGCCGCCCATTATGAGAATCAATTTCTCCGAGACGTCGGGCTCCTCGAATGAGGAGACGTCACCTTAGGTTTTCCGCCGGTTCTCAAAATGACTCAGAGACGTCGGCGGCGGTCGCGCAAGCCCCACGCCGGTTCGCGCAGGAGACACGCCGAGCACGCGTCGGCGCGCGAGACAGCAGGTCGCGCGAAGGGTCCGACGCGGTTGGTGTCAGCGAAGCAGGCTCCAAGAGGTCTCGATGCGAGTGACTTGAAGCCGCTGTTCGCGACGGCTCATGATCGGCTCGAGCCGCGCACGAGCTCGCCTTGTTGGACGGGCTCGTGCACGTTCGAGCGCGAATTTGCTGGCGGAGGAGGTGGGATTCGAACCCACGGAAGCCTTTCAACTTCGCCGGATTTCAAGTCCGGTGCCTTCAACCACTCGACCACTCCCCCGAGTGTTGGCCTGGGAGTATCCGCGAAGCGTGACCAACTTACAAGGTCCGTGTGGACCCGCGCATTTGCTCCTCAAATGGAGCGTCGCCGCCATTCTCGGCGGCTCCGCGAGGCGCGGTCCTACAGCCGAGAGAGTTTTCGTTTAACCGACGCGAGGCCCGCGTCCCCCTCGGGCGCGGACTTGATATAGAACGTGTAGATTGAGCGCGCCTTGTCCCGGTTTCCTTGCGCCTCTTGAGCGTGGCCCAAGCGCTTGAGGAGATCAAAGAAATAGGGGTCGTCCTTGGTGATCAGCTTTCGCGCCTTTCCAAGCGTACGAATGACGTCCTTGTGTTTATTCGCGTTGCCGTAGAGTCGACCCGCCCAGTACAAGGGCTCGAAGTCTCCGCCGTCGAGTGCGGCCGCGCGCTCGAAGGCTTTGAGCGCGCCCTTCGTATCCCCGAGGTCTCGCTTGGAGAATCCGATGGCGGTGAAGGCGTACGGATATTGTTTGCTGCGCTGCGTGAGCGGCTCGAGTATCTCTAGCGCTTTCTTCGCGCTCCCCGCGTAGGCCAGCTGGCGACCAAAGAGCGCGGCTGCCTCGTCGTAGAGGGGATCGATCGCGACGGCGCGTTGGTAGGCCATCGTCGCCTCCTTGATCCGGCCGTTGTATTCGAAGCTTTGGCCGCGCCACATCTCAAGCTCCGCGGACGGTCGCTTTGGATTCGCCAGCTCCAGCTCAAGCAGCCCGCCAGCGAAGTCGCCCGAGCGAATCAAGATTTGACCTTTCACCATGTGCGCCTCCCATGAGGTCGGGTTCATGGCGAGGACCACGTCGACAAGCTTGGTCGCCTCCTTCATCTTCTCTTGTCGGAGTCGAAGTCGAGCGCCCGCGATGACCAGCTCTTCGCTGGAGTCCTCGGGATGGACAAGCTGCGAGCCGATAATATCCTCGAGCTCTTTGAGTCGATTCCGCTTTAAGAGGATCTTACCGAGGGGCGCGGTGAGCCCTGGATAGCCCGCCGTTCGCTCAAAGAGACTGAGCAGCGCCTTCTCTCCCGATTTTTTTTGTCCTCCGTTGATTTGCGCCACGCCGAGGGCAAGCATCGCGTCGTTCTCGTTCGGATATTTCTTCAGCGCGCGCTTGGCGGCCTGCTGGCTGTTGCCCCACTCGCTCATCGACGCGTAGACCTTCGCTCGCTCGAGATGGAGCCGGCTCAAGCTTTTGTCTTTGAGGGGCATGTTCTCGGTCATCGCCTCGAGCACTTCAATATGTTGGTCGAGGGTCTTGTGTGCGTCCTCGAATTTGCGCCGAGAGGTCTGCAGATCCGCGTCGGCCAAGGTCGCATCGACGAAGGACATGTCCGTGTCCCTCAACTCCGTCAACAGCTTTTGAACGCCGGCACGATCATCTCGGATGCCGAGAACGCGTGTTTGGATCTCACCGCTCTTGAGGGATGCTCCAAGCTCCGACAGCGTCGCGGCTTTTTTGAGCGCGTCTTCCCCCTCGCCCGCGCGGATGTCTGCGAGTGCGCCGTGAAAGAGGACTTCGATGTCCTTGGGGTGCTCGGCCAAAAACCGGTTGGCGTTTTGACGCGTGGCCCTGTAGCGACCTGCGGCGTTCGAGAATTCGAGCTGCATCACGACGAGGTTGCGGTTGTCGGACCGCTTGATCGCCTCGTTGAACAAGCGTGAGGCGACGGCGACCTCGCCCTTGCGCATGGCGAGGCTCGCGCGAAGACCCAACAGATTCGCCTGGTGGGCGTCGCTGGTCGTCTCGATTGAAGGGAGGGCGTCGGCCAGCTGCGCGGCGTTTCGCAGGGCGCCCGCGTTGATCTCGGCGCGGAGCAGCGCCTCACAGATTCCGAGGTGCGATGGATTCGTCTCGTGGAGCTTCACCAACGCCTCGAGGCCCTTCGGGTCTCCGGCGTCGTATTGGATCTCCGCGTGGGTCAGCGCCGTCGCGAGGTCGTCCTTGTCGGCCGACGTGGCGATGTCTTGAGAGACGGTGAGGGCCTCCGCGTGTCTGTCCAATTCGTGCAAGGCCCACGCTCGATAAAGCTTGGAGCGCCGATCTTCGCCGTCGAAGAGCGCGAGCGCCTGGGTCGGCTCCGATTGCACGAGGTGCCCGAGGCCTGCGACGCGGTGGATCTCGGGGCGAGGGTCGTTGCGGAGCTCGCTGACCATACTCAGGCCTTTGGCAGCGAGGACTGGGTCGGGTCCGTAGCGCAGCGCTCTCAGCAACACCGCCTCAGCTTCACCCACGCGATCTTCTTTTTGCTCTGCGAGAGCTTGCGCTTGCTGATAGCCCTGCGGTGTGTCGAGGACGAGTCGCTCAAGAATCGCAGGATCGCGCTCGGCGGATGCGCCCTTGGGTGGTGCGACCACGGGATCCACTGGTTTTACGGGGGTTTTGGTCGTGGTCTCCGCCGTCACGCTCTCATCGGTCGCAAGCGAGGACAACAGAGGGTCGAGCGCACCCGTCGCGTAGGCGCCGGCACCACCGGCGACCACGACCAGCAAGAGCGCTGCGAGTTTCAGCGACGCGGAGGCTGAGCGGCTCGGGGCTGGGGAGGTGAACGGGGAGGAAGGGAGCGGGATGGTGTTCTCGCTCGGTGGCTCAAGTGGCGTGGGATTCGCCTGGCCTGTGTCGTGGGCGTCGACGAGGTTGGCCGGGGTTCGGCCCTGCGTTTGGGTGTGTTCGCTCGGGTCGGTGAGGGCATCAAAGTCGAGCTCGAGGGCGTCGACCGTGTCGGGGCTCTCTCCAGACACCGCCGCCGAGCTGAGATCGGCGCGTGAGTCTGCGAGTGGGGTGGGGAGGTTGAGATCCTCGATGGGGGTGGGGAGGTCGAGATCCTCAAGGGGTGTGGGGAGGTCAAGATCGTCATGGAGCGAGCCGCCGAGGAGATCGTCGCCGCCCAAACCGCCGAGACCGCTGGCTTGATCGGGTCGCGGGAGATCGAGCTCCATGGGGTTTTCGTCCAGGGATCCACCGCCGATGCCGATGGAGGCTCCCTCTTCGAACTCAATTTCGCGGGCGCTGCCTTGCCCGTCCGAGCTCTCCTCTGTGGCGTCCTCGTTGTCTCCCGGCATGGGTGGGAGGTCGAGAGAGACGCCGGGCATCCCGAAGTCGTCGTCGTCGTCGCCAATTCGCGCGAGGGGCTCGCGGGGCGCGAATCCCATGGAATGTCCGCATCGACGGCAGGAGGTGGTGGAGAGGGGATGGAGCGCAGCGCGGCCGCAGGAAGAACAGGTTTGCATCACGACGGGTAGTCCTCGAAAGAGCACCGGCAGGGTACCACCTCCGTGAGGAGGTGGGTGTGGGGAGCTTTACCGGGGCCCGAGGGAAGTCTACTGTCTCCTCACCGGGATATGGGGGGCCAACGCAGATTTCAGGCGTCACGATGCGAGCGTTGCGGCTTGCATGAGACCCTGTGCGCGTGTGAGAGCGCGCCACGCGTGGAACTTGGCACGCCTGTGGTGGTCGTGCAGCACAACAAGGACTGCCGAAAACCCACCAACACCGTGCGGATTCTTGTCGCTTGTCTGCCGATCTGCGCGGTCACCCGCTACGCGGTTCGAGGTGAAGAGTTTGATTCGAGCCCGATCACCTCGACACCGGAGGTCGACTGGTGTTTGTTGTTTCCGCGCACGGAGGAGGAGGAGATCGATGACACGCCTCGTCAGCTCGGAGTCGAAGAATACCGCCGGCCGTCGCCCGAGGGGCGTCGGCGCGGGATCGTGGTGGTCGACGGGACTTGGGGACAAGCCCGAAGGATGCGGCGCCGACTCGACGCGCTCCGGGTGTTGCCAACCTTTGAGCTCCCGCCGGGACCGCCGACGAGGTGGACGGTGCGCTCGCAGTCGGACGCGGCGCGCATGAGCACAGCGGAGGCCACGATTCGAGCGCTCGCGATCTGCGAAGGCGCCGCGGCCCTGCGACCCGTGCAGCGCTATTTTAACGTCGTGAGCGCTCGAATGATGTTTATGAAATCCGCGCTGCCCACCCCCGCGGTCCCGTCTGACTGGTCCGAGGAGATCGTGTTTGATTCCCCAGGCATCCTCGCGGGCGAGGACACGTCACGCGACGGTGGAGATTCGTCCCCCGTTTAGCGGGCGGCGCGGACGTCCTCCCCGATCGCGTCGGGGATGCCTGCACCGGCGGGGAGAGAACCCTCCACCGGCTCTTGGATGGTCGCGGGCTGTAGACGAGAGGCCACTGCTGCGAGCCAGTTGTTGATGGGTCGCGGATTTTCGCACTGGGGAACGGCGTCGAATGCCGCGTCGAGGAGCTGCTCGAGTCGCTCGAGTGCGTTCGGGAGCCCCAGGGTCAACACGGCGTTGGGTCGGCCATTGGCTTGATCTTGCCCTGCCGGTTTTCCCAT
>CALKDV010000364.1 GCA_938084085.1 uncultured Nannocystaceae bacterium | reverse complement strand
CAATGTCGGACGCGACCCTCTACATCCGCATGCCGGACCAGTTCATCAAGAGCCTCAACCTTAAGAGGGTCCTCTACTGCTACAAGTTGAAACGCGCGATCTACGGAGCCAAACAGAGCGGTAGACTGTGGAGGAAGACCTTCGACGCCGCGCTCTTGCGTTGCGGGTTGCACCGTTCGCCTAACGACGAGTGCTTGTACTTCGCGACGGGCGACGACGGCGCGTTCACTTGCGCGCTTGCGGTCGTGGTCGACGACATCCTCGGGGCCGCCACCGACGAGAAATGGCGTGAAATCACCGACTCCCTCACGCGTCAGGGCATCGTCCTCGACGAGGCGAGCGTCGGACACGCCGTGGAGTTCAATGGACTCCGCATCGAGCGCCATGGCCCCCATCATTATCGCCTGGGGCAACGGGCGTACGCGGAAAAGGTAGCGCGCGAGTACGCGGAAGAGTACAATTGGCGACCTAAGGCCGAGGCCCCGCCCATGCCGCTCGGACCCTCCGGGGAATCCGCTCTGGTGAAGTGCGGGGGCGCGAAACCAGGCACGGCGGAGGGGCGACCCGACGCCGAGGCCCCGCCCATGCCACTCGGACCCCACGGGGAACCTGCTCCGGTGAAGCGCGAGGGCGCGAAACCGGGCTCGGCGGAGGAGCGACTCGACGCCGAACTCGACGCGAGCGAGGCGAAGATGAAAGCGCACTCCCTGCGTTACGCCAGCCTCCTAGGCAAGCTCATGTGGCTCGCCTGCTCCACGCGACCCGACCTGGCGTTCGCCGTGTCGGCCGCGGGGCGCTACTCCAAGCGCCCCTACACGCGCCATCTGAAGGCGCTGGAACACGTGCTGAGCTACGTCTCGCATACCACCGACAAGGGCCTCGTTTACGACGCCTCCGAGTGCCAGGGTCAGATGCGCCTGTCGGCGTTTTCCGACGCAGACTTCGCGACCGACGAACAGACCCGGAGGTCCCGGTCTGGCGTGGTGTGCTTCCTCAACAACAGCCCCATCTTCTGGATGAGCAAGCTCCAGACCGCCGTGGCGGGCTCTACCCAGGCGGCCGAGCTACTGGCCGCCCACGAAGCACTGAAGCAGGTGCGTGTCCACGGCGAAAATCTCGAGGCGATGGGTTTCCATACTCGCTGGGCCCCGTTGTTCATCGACAACACGATCGCGATCCAGACCATCATGGATAACCGCTCGGGTTCCCCGGCTGGGGCTAAGAACCTCGCCGTGAGCATCAAGACCCTCGCGGAGGCGGTCACCCCTGAATGCGCAGACGCTTGGCCCGTGTACTGTCACACGAACGACCAGGCGGCGGACCTTTTTACCAAAGGTTACCTGTCGGGCGCGGACGTCGCGAAGCGTTTCGACACACTCGACCGGCGCGTGCGCGGTGAGACGCGCAGCCCGAAATGGATCGACGACCTGGTCACGGGCACGAAGCCCAAGCCGACCAACGCCGGTAAACTCGTGCCGTCTCTCGAGATCCAGCCTCCGATGGTGAACCTCAAGACCTACCTCGACCTGGCCGACCCGCATCGGACTTACCAGTCTCCGGCCGAACGCGACGCCGCACTGATGACCCAGGTGCGCGCGCTAGCGGCAAAGCTCGGCGCGCGCGAGGTGAACGGCAAGTTCGTCTTGCCGAAGGTGATCAACATCCTCGAGCTGTTCTGCGGAGAGAACCACAGCGCCGTGAACGCGCTCCTTGCTCTCTGCGCCAACCCCGAGTACATGAACGTGGCCCGCGTCGGTCTCATCGAGACTCTCGACGTCGCAGCGAACTGCTCGCCGACTGTGCTCGCGGATATCACTAAGTGGGACCCGATTAAGCACGGCTTCAAGCCCGGCCAGTTCCAGTTCATCTGGTGTAGCATCCCATGCACCCAATACTCGGTCGCCAAGACCACTGGCAAGCCGCGCGATCTCAAGACCGCCGACCGTATCGGCCGCGCCGCGATCCGGACTATCTTCAAGCTCAAACCGGAGGTTTTCTGCATCGAGAACCCGCGAGGTTTATTGCGCGATCGTCCCTACATGCGCCCGCTGCGACGGTTCCTACGATCCGTCTCTTACTGCATGTTCCAGGGCTACAACTACCGCAAGGAGACCGACATCTACACCAACGTGGATGTCCCGTTCCGCAACTGCAGAACTACACCGTGTGAAGCCAAGCGCCTCAATGGACGTCACTCCGAGGTCGCCCAGAGGGGCCCGAGCAACGGCACGCCCGGTAACTCGCTCGAGCGACTGCACAGCGTGCCTCACGAGCTGATCCAGATGGTGCTGACCTACGGCTTCTTCCCGGACAAGCTCAAAGTGCAGAAGTACCTCCCCGAGGACCTCCAGGACCCCAAGGAGGCGAGGGCCCTCCGCGCTACTCTCAAGTGGCTCGAGAGGGCATCGTGACGTACGCACGACCACCCCGTACCGATTTCGGGAAATCGAGTCACGCCTCCGGGCAGCCAGTGTGACGGTTTTCGGTCCCGAGATGTACGAAGAAAGAAAAAAAACAAAAAAACAAAATTTTTGAGTGTGTGTGGGGCACGAGGACGCTCCCGTTCTTCACCGAGTCCACTAACTCAGGGGGTGTGTAAAAACAATCACCCGAGTGTGCGATTTTAGGACGAGTCAGCGTACTCGGCCCAGACAGGAGAGACGATATTTTCCTGACTGTTCCCCACTCGCGCTTACAGCGCGCGTGCCGGACGCTTGTCAGATGGGGATTTTTCCCGCGGAAAGGAAGGGTCAGGCCCTCTACGCAGGGAGCTCCGCGTAGCTGCGTAATCTGTTCTAGCCAATCATGGCTGTGAACCCACGCCAAAACGCGGACCCTCCCATCGGCATTAGCGGACGAAGTCTATCCTGTTATTTAGTTCTCAGCTACAC
>CALKDV010000363.1 GCA_938084085.1 uncultured Nannocystaceae bacterium | reverse complement strand
TGCGCAGTGCTGAAGTCCCAGAGCAGCCTGGCGGCGTGCATCCCATCCCGCCGCAGGGTGGGAGGCCGCGGCGGGGGGCGGCGGGCTGCTGAGCAAGACGTCAAGCGCAGACGTGACGGACCTGGACATCGGCCGCGGCGGCCTCAGCATCCGCGACGGCGGCACCCAGGTAGGCCTCGGAGCGCTGTTTCTAGGGGCGACGGCGTTGGTCGTCGCGCGGGGGGTGTCCGGAGGGATCGAGCGCGCCACGCGAATTCTGATGCCGGTGCTCTTCGCCATCATGATTTACCTCGTGGTGAACGTCATGTTCCTCGACGGCTTTGTTGAGGCGCTGGTTTTCTTGTTCCGCCCAAATTTTTCGGGACTGTCGGGTCACGCGGTGCTCGAGGCGCTCGGCCACGCCTTTTTTACGCTGTCTCTCGGCATGGGTGGCATGCTGACCTACGGCTCGTACCTGCGCCGTCAAGACTCGATCCCAAGAATAGCGATGACGGTCGCTGCCCTCGACACCCTCATCGCGCTGGTCGCCTGCGTCATCATGTTCGGGATCATTTTTTCGGTGCCGTCGCTGCGCGCGACCATGGAGAACGCGCGCTCGACGGGCGAGGGCGTGAGCACCGTGGGCATGCTGTTCGTGACCTTGCCGAACTTGTTTTATACAAAGATGCCGGGCGGCGCCGTGGTGGGCCCGCTGTTCTACGTGCTCGTGGCCTTCGCCGCGCTCTCCTCCACGATCTCGCTGCTTGAGGTGGTGGTCGCGTCGGTGTCCGAGCGACTGTCCATGACACGCGGCCGCGCGACGTTGGTGGCGAGCGCGGTGGTCTTCGGGTTGTCTTGTGGCTGCGCGCTTTCTCTTGGCGCCAACGAGTGGGCGTCGTCGGTGCGGCTGTTCGGTGGACTTGAGCGGCTGAACACCTTGGTGACCGGCGGCAAGACGGGTTTTCTAAGCATCTTTGACCACGTCGCGGCCAACTGGCTCTTGCCCCTCGGTGGCTTGGCGCTCACGATCTACGCGGGGTGGGTCATGCCCGCAGCCGACACCCAAGACGAGCTCGACGGGGTGGGAGACGACGGGGAGCGTCGCAGGGGGTATGTGGTGTGGCGGATCTGTGCCCGGTTCGTCGCTCCGGCGGCCATCGGCTGGATCGTCGTCCAGGTGTTGCTGGGCGGAGACTTCTCCTAGCAGCGCTTACAGATCAACCGGGCGGCGGTGGCGGGATCGAGATGTACTCGACACCGCTGCCACCCGGGAAGCCGTAGCTCACCGCTTGCGAGTATCCCACCGAGACGATCCCGAGGGTGCCGTCTTCGCCGCCGTCCACCCGGTGTTGGCCGGTCGGAAGCAGGAAGTGATTAAATTGCCACGTCGTCGTGTCGATCACGCCGAGGTTGGTCCAGCCCGCGTCGTTCGTGACGTCGCTGCCGTCGAGGGACACGAACGCCCCCTCGGGACGATAGACGGTGACGTAGTTGTACTCGTAGCCCAGCGGGACGAGGAAGATGTAGGTCTCTTGAAACTGCGCGGCCGCGGGGATCACGATCATGGCCGGATCTCCCGGGTGGCCGCTGCTGCCGATCGGCGACGGGGTTCCCCGCGCTGCCTCTCCACTCAGGATGAACTGGGTGATCGTGAACGCCTTGTCTGGGTCGGTGGTTCTAACCGTGAACGGCTGGTTCGTCTCGAAGCGGACGGTCTGGTACGCGTTAATCGTCGTGGGGGCCCCGGGGGGAGCGGCGGGGTTGTATTGGAGTGAGGTCCCGTCGTAGCCGCCGGTGATCCGGTAGGCCGTACGGTCGCTCCCGCTCGCGGTCTGCAGAGCAGGCGCGGGGACCGGCGCCGCCGCGTAGGCGTTGCCCCACGCGACGAGGGGGGGCATTTGGTGTTCCATGTGGTCGGCGCAGCAGCCCAGGGTCCCCTGGACCGGCTGCGGTTCGATGGTGGCGACGTTGCCGGAGAAAACGGCGATCGGTTTGTCTGCGGTGATGCGCGTGCCGGAGAGGTTGCCCTGTCCTGCAAACGCCGACGCAGAGTCGTTGGAGATCAGCGTCCATACGGCGCCACGATTGATCGTGACGGAGGTCGCGCCCGGGTAGATCGGCGCGGTCGGAAACGCTTGAATTGTCGTGGCGTCCTCGGTCGCGATCATCGAGACAAAACTGCCCGAGTTGTCCACGATGGAGCCTGTGTTGAGTCGGATGCCGTCGCCCGTGACGGCCGTATAATCCTCGGCGAGTACGTGGGTGGGCAGGAGTAATGACGCGTCGTTGGAGAAGACCGGGTTGACGTTGTCGAGCGGGTTGAACTGGTACGCGGTGATGGGGATGTCGCTCTGGATCCGGTAGGCGACGCCGTTGGTGGTGTTGCTTCGCGGCTCGATGTTGAGGGGGTCGAGCAAGAACTCTTGGGTGGCTCCAGGCGCCAAGGTGGCCGCAAAACTCGCCGAGGTGCTGTTCCCTTGAAAGACCCCGACCGTCGCCGCGACCTCGTCCGATGTGTTGGCGACGACGACCGCAAACTGCATATCCTCGGCGGCCGGGTTGTTGCTGAGGGGGTCGTCCCACACGTTTGGTAGATCGACCGCCCAAAACTCGCACCCCTGGTTGGACTTGGCCATCGCCGCCTCTTCGCAAGGCTCAAGGGGGACGCCGCCGTCATCTCCGTCTGTGCCGTCGCCACCGGCGACGTCGAGCTTCTCGCCGCCGTCCGAGGAGCTCGTGGACGCGCCCGTCTCCCCCCCGTCGTCCATAGAGTCATCGGTGCCGATGCTGCCACCGATGGAGTCAGGTCCGCTGGCCGATTCGGCGGAGGACGACTCGCCCCCGTCTTTGTCTCCACATCCTGTGCAGAGCAACAACGCCGTGATCGTGGGGAGGGCAAGCCCGTACGTTCGGTATCTGCAATCCATGGGTGAGCATACATCGCCAGCGGCATGGTTTGAAGCAGGGGGTCCTGCGGCCGCGTCTACCGTGCTCTCACCTGATGCAACGGCTTTTTTCGGCGTCGCGCGGGCCAGAGCTCGCGCGTGGGATGCTCGGAGCTCGACGAGGAAACTGGCGTCTAGCCCGCGCGGAGCCGCGTCGCGATTCGGAGCGCCATCTCCAGCGCTTGCTCGTAATTGAGCCGGGGATCGACGCGTGAGTGGTAGGCGCGGGAGAGGTCTGCATCTGCGAGGCCGCGCGCCCCACCCGTGCACTCGGTGACGTCCTCCCCCGTCATCTCGAAGTGGACCCCGCCGAGTCGGGTGCCCGACGCGTTGTGCACGTCGAGGCTCTTTTCGATCTCCTCCAAGATGAGGTCGAAGCGTCGCGTTTTCACGCCGGCGTCTGTGGTCTCGGTGTTCCCGTGCATCGGATCGCAGCACCACACGACCTCTCGACCCGCGCGTTGAACCGCGGAGATCAGGCCTGGCAGCTTCGATTCAACCTGCGGAGCGCCCATGCGGTGAATGAGCGTCACGCGACCCGGGACGTGGTCGGGGTCGAGGCGTTCGAGCAGTTCCACGAGCCAGGCGTCGTCCATGGTGGGTCCTATTTTGACGCCGATGGGGTTGGAGATGCCGCGGCAAAATTCCACATGTGCCCCCTCAAGCTGGGCGGTCCGCATCCCGATCCATGGCATGTGGGTCGACAGGTTGTAGAAACCATCTCGGTTGGGGACCCGCCGCGTTTGGGCGGACTCATAGGCGAGGGCGAGCGCCTCATGGCTGGTATAAAAAGCCACACGTTGGAGGCTGGGCGCGAGGTCGTTGCCGCCGATGACCTCCATAAATTCGAGGGACTCACGGATCTGCGCGACCACAGCCTCGTACTGCGCCGAGAGCTCTGAGTGCTTCGCAAATTCTAGATCCCAGTATTCGGGGTGGCGGATGTCCGCGAAGCCGCCATCGGCCAGCGCGCGGATGAAGTTGAGCGTCAGCGACGCGCGTTCGTATCCTTTCACCAAGAGCCACGGGTCGGGGCGACGGTCGTCGTCGGTGAAGGGGCTTCGGTTGAC
>CALKDV010000362.1 GCA_938084085.1 uncultured Nannocystaceae bacterium | reverse complement strand
TCTCTCGGAGGCTCGGTAGCGGCGGGTGTTGGGCATTCTGCTGATCGTACTGTACACGGAGAGTACAAGCGCCCGCAAAACAGACGGCTCTGTGTCGACGAATCGGACGGCCTGCGGTCGTTGCGGCTGGCGGGTGGCGGTGGGAGCGGTGTCTTTCCCGAGGCGGCCGCGCACGGGGACGAGGCCGCCAACGAGTACCGCGTCTGCAGACTCGCTCAAGAACATTGTTCCGCCAGATCTGGCGGCGCAGTCAGTGCGATGCGCACGCTTCGTCCTCGAATGTTTGAACACGGGGGGGCAATTTGCGACCGTCGTCAGACACAAGGATGTGAATCATCCAAGCGGGAATCTAGGGATGACTGAAACGTCGCAGGAGCACACCGCAGACTGTGGCAGCTACACCCTCGGTGAGCTGATCGGCACTGGAGGCATGGGCGCGGTGTACCGCGCCGTCGACCGCTCTCTCGGGCGAGACGTCGCGGTGAAGTTGATTCGAGACTTCGGAGTAGAGGCAGGTGACGGATTGCTGACTCGCTTGCAGCAAGAGGCGCGGGCGATCGCGCAGCTACGATCGCCGCACACGGTGGAACTGTACGCCTTCGGATCCACGCCCGACGGCGTGTTGTACTACGCCACGGAGCTGCTTGAGGGGTGCAACCTGCAGTCGCTGGTGGATCACTTCGGACCTGTCAACCCGAGACGTGCGGTCTTTATGTTGTCCCAGGCTTGCATGTCGTTGGCGGAGGCACATGAGGTGGGGTTGGTTCACCGTGACATCAAGCTGGCCAACCTGTTTGTGGCGCGGATGGGCACCCAGGTCGACCACCTCAAGGTTCTTGATTTTGGTGTGGTTAAACACTCTTCGGTGCCGACCGCGACCCTCACGCGTACCGGGGCGCTGATTGGTTCGCCCGCCTATATCGCGCCGGAGACATTGATGGAGGACGGCGCCGACGCGCGAGCAGACATTTACGCGTTGGGGTGTGTCGCTTACTGGCTCGTGACGGGCGTCTCTGCCTTCGCTCGCAAGTCTGTGATGGCGACCTTGCTCGCCCACGCCTCGGAGGTCCCGACGTCGCTCGCGGACTGCTCGCCCACGCCGGTGTCTGCCGAATTCTCGGAGCTCGTGGCGCGGTGCATGGCCAAAGAACCCAGCGATCGACCCCACTCCATCGCGGAGGTCGCGGCGGCGCTCGACAGCGTCCCCGAATCGAATGCTTGGTCCCCCCCCAATGGCGAAGGCGTGGTGGGCGGAGCACCAGCCAGGCTCGTCTGGAATGCGCCACGCAGGATCGTCGCCGGCGCGTCAGCCCGACGCTGGATCGGGACGCTCGCTCGTAGGAGCGAGCGCCCGCGGAGCGGTTGTCGAGACCCTGGGAGAGAGCGTCGACGAAGGAGGTGGTCGTCGTCACACCCCCGCAGAGCCCACACCGCTGGAGATTGAACGGAGCGTCGCGGACAGCGTGGACGCGAGCGGCGGTAACCTCGACCTGCCGTCGTTGGCGCTGGTTGGGCGTCAGGCGGAGCTTGAGGAGCTTGAACGATGGCTGCTTCAAGACCACGCGCGGCTCATCACCCTTCGTGACTTTGGTGGAGCGGGAAAAACCCGGCTGGCGTTGGAGCTGGCGGACCGCGTGAGACGCTCGGGCTCCGTGAAGAGCGGCCCTTTGAGGTAGGGAGCCTCCCCGTTCCCGACATCGGCCACGATTTTGAGACCCTCTCGGCGAACGCCGCGGTGAAACTTTTTGTTCAACACGCGAGGGTGCTCAAGCCTGGCTTCACGCTCGACCCCGAGACCGCGGAGTCCATCCCGAGAATCGCTCGAACGGTGGCTGGCATTCCCCTCGCCATCGAGTTGGCGGCATCGCGACTGCGGATGCTGTCTCCGGCAGAGATTGACCGCCGATTGGAGCAGAGTTTTAGGCTCCTACGTCGGAAGGATCGGGACACGAACCCTCACCATCAGACGCTCGATCAGGCCATCGACTGGAGCTACAAGATGCTCTCGAACGAGCAGCAGCTTCTGTTTCGACGACTGTCGGTGTTTCGCGGTAGCTTTACCATGGAGGCCACAGCGGCGCTCCATGAGACCGAGGACGATCTCGAGCTGTTGGAGACCTTGGGTGAGCTCCTCAATAAGTCGATGGTGCAGCGGAGCACCGCGGGGACGCCCGAGATTAGCCGCTATGTGGTGCTTGAGCCGCTGCGCCAGTTCGCGGAGGCTCGCACGGACGCCGCGGAGCTGCGGCAGGCGCGGGACGATCACGCAGAGTATTTTGCCGGGTACGCCGAGAACGTCGCCCAGCTGTTGCGTGGGCCAAACCAGATCAATTGGCTGAAGGATGTGCGCGCGGACGATGCGAACCTCGTCGCCGCGATCACCCACGCGGTCGACGCGGGACGACCCGACCCGACCCGTCGAATTAGCGCCGCGCTCCTGCGGTTTTGGCTAGCCGAGCGTCAGCTGGTGGAGATCAACGGACACCTCGCGGCCGCGTTGGCCATGGAGGGCGGGGCGCCAGTGCCGAGGGCGTACGCGCTCATCAGCCACGCCTTCGCCGTGTGCACGCTCGAACCGAATCGATCGGAGGAGACGCTCGCCCTTGTACGCGAGGGCAACAAGATGTTCTGTGAGTGCGGCATGGGGGTGGGTGTCGGTCAGGCACGAATCCATGAGGGGATTGTGCTCTGGAACCATCGCGAGCTGGATGCGGCCGCGAGCTCACCTAGCCAGCGGTGGTTAAGGCCTGTGCGACCGGGAGCGCCCGGAGCACCTCTTCGGCGAGGCTGTGCTGGTTGAGTTCGGCGAGGTCGATGGTGACGGCCGCGTCGAGATAGCCTGGGAGCCGCGCCGCGAACAGGGCCTCGAGGTCGGCGGCGCCGTCGCTGAGCTCGGTGAAGTAGGGGGCGTGTTTGGTGCGCACTTTCGAGATCTGATCTCGCGCTCGTTCGGCCAACGTGGCCAGCGGCGCTCGCAGGTAGACGATCATGGCCTGATGTTCGGCGAGCAGGGCGCGGCAGTGAGGGGACAGCAGGGTGCCGTGACCCAAAACCACCAGCGGGTGCGGACGTTGGGTCAGCGCGCGGCGCAGTCCCTCGCGCTCTTGATCGCGCAGGGCACACTCTCCCTCATGCAAGACGAGGTTCGCGATGGACTTGCCCCGCGCGTGCTCCACCCATCGCAACAGGTCCACCAAGGGGATGCCCGTGCGCGCTGTGACGGCGTGCCCAACGGCGGCTGCGCCCGAGCCGATAAAGCCAGCGAGGGCCACCGGGCGGGTGAGGGAGCGGGTCGCGTGGTGCGAATAGTACGGGTCGTCGTACATGGACTCGGAGTATAGGCCGCGACCCGCAAGGCGCCAGGCCGGACGCGCGCTCGCGGGGGCGACGGCGCCTCAGTGGATGGCGTGACGCGCCTGCGAGGGGCGGCCGAGGGGTAGCAGCACGTTGAGCAGGCGGCGGCTGTACGAGGCGGCGCCCGCCTCGCCGGTGAAGATGCGTGTCACGTGCTTGGCGACGTGGCGATCGACGTGGCTGCCACCGGGCGCGCGGGACATCACGCCGCCGACCCGCAAGAGCGCCAGCAGCCGGCCGTCGTACCAGTGGGAGATGATGCGACGCCAGCGTCGAAGCTCAGGGAGCCACGCGCGCTCGTACTCGACCAGGCGCGCAGGCGCTCCGTCGATCAGCGCGTCGGCCACGAGGGTCGCGCCGTGAAGCGCGAGGTAGACCCCCGTAGAGAACACGGGATCCACGAAGCCCGCCGCGTCGCCCACGAGCACCCAGTTCGGGCCGTGGAGCTGCGTGGCGTGGCGCTGGTAGTTGGTGTACTTGAGCACCGACGAGAGGCGCCGGGAACCGGAGACCCTCGCCGCGAGCCGCGGAAAGGCGTCGAGCATGCTGTCGTACTGCTCCGCGGCCGTGTCTCCGTACCGCGCCAGGTGGTCGCGAGACACCACGAGCCCCACCGAGGTCCGGTCGCGCAGGGGGATGCGCCACGACCAGCCGTGTTGGAGCCGGTCCACATGGATGTGTCCCTCGTGCTCGAGGGTGGCGGAGTCGAGGTGTGCGAAGAGGGCGACGTCGTTGCGGCTACCGAGGGAGCTTTTGAGGCCGAGGGTGCGCTCGATGAGCGCGTGACGTCCGCTCGCGTCCACGATGACGTCGGGCGGGCCGTCGAGGATCTCGCGGGCGACGTCGTTGCACTCGCCCGTAAGCTCGACGCCTCCGCGACCGTCGTCGGCCATGGTCGCCTTGAGGTCCACGTGGGTAGCTCCATGTCGGCGCGCGGCCGAACGGAGGATGCGGTCGAAGTCGCGTCGGTCGACGTTGTAGGAGTAGGAGGGGGCCTCTCCCATGGCGGCCTCAAAGGCGAATGGGTAGATTCGGTCTTCGGAGGTGAGCGACGCGCCGGGTTTGTGGACGGAGCAGGCGCGAACCTCCGCCTCCACACCGATCCGCCGGAGCAACGGCACCACGGCAGGGAGCATCGATTCGCCGACGATAAGCTCGGGTCGTTTGTCGAGGTCGAAGACCA
>CALKDV010000361.1 GCA_938084085.1 uncultured Nannocystaceae bacterium | reverse complement strand
CGCGGTCGGCCAACAGGTCCGTATCACCAAGGGCCCCTTCGCCAAGTTCATGGGCGCCATCCAAGAGGTCAACGCCGAGCGGCGGAAGATCAAACTCACCGTCACCATCTTCGGCCGGCCCACGCCCGTCGAGGTTGATTTTAATGAAGTCGAGGCCGTCGAGGACGACGCCTAGTTGGTCCTACCAACGCCGACGCAGAACGTCTCAGCAAGCATCGCGAGGAAGCAATGAAAAAGGTCGCAGGTCACATCAAACTCCAGGTCAAAGGCGGGCAAGCCAACCCCGCGCCTCCTATCGGTCCCGCATTGGGCGCCAAGGGGGTCAACATCATGGACTTCTGCAAGCAGTTCAACGCGAAGACCCAAAAGGACAACGGCCGCGTGATTCCGGTGGAGATCACCGTGTACTCCGATCGCTCCTTTACCTTCATCATGAAGACGCCGCCCGCCGCGGAGCTCATCAAGGAGAAGGCCGGACTCAAGAAGGGGTCCGGGGAGCCCAACAAGACCAAGGTCGGCAAGCTGACCAGCGCACAGGTTCGCGAGATCGCCGAGTACAAAATCAAAGATCTGAACGCGTTCAATGTGGAAGCCGCCATGATGAGCATCGCCGGGACGGCGCGCTCCATGGGCGTCGAGGTGATTGACTAACTGAGCACTTAACACGGGGGAGGGGATGACCCGCTCGGACCCCGGGAGGCCAGAAAAATGGGAAAACGATACGACAACGCACAAGAGAAGATTGATCGCGACAAGCGATATGGCATTGAAGAGGCTTGCAAGCTCGTGACCGAGCTCGCGGCTGCGAAATTTGACGAGTCCGTCGAGGTCTCAGCGCGCATGGGGGTCAACCCCAAGCACGCAGACCAGATGCTGCGGGCCTCGGTGTCCTTGCCTCACGGTACGGGCAAGAACGTTCGCATCGCGGTGTTCGCCAAGGGAGACAAGGCCAACCTCGCCACTGAGGCGGGCGCAGACGTGGTCGGCGCAGAAGACCTCGTGGAGAAGATCCAAGGCGGATGGCTCGACTTTGACGTCACCGTTGCCACCCCTGACATGATGGGCCTCGTGGGACGCCTCGGTCGCGTGCTCGGACCCCGTGGACTCATGCCAAACCCCAAGGTCGGGACTGTGACCATGGACGTGGCGAAGGCGGTCACCGAACTCAAGGCAGGTAAGATTGAGTTCCGTACGGAGAAGACCGGAATCGTCCACGCGCCCATCGGCAAGGTCTCCTTTGGGGCCGACAAAATCCAAGAGAACCTCCAGGTATTCCTCGAGACTCTTCACCGCCTCAAGCCGGCAACGGCGAAGGGGAAATACTTCAGAAGCGTGTCTCTGTCCTCCACCATGGGTCCCGGCGTCCGCCTGGACACCGGCGAGATTCAGTCCCTTCGGGACTAGCGGCGACGACGCAAACGAGGGGAGGTAGAGATCAACCGAATACCAAGTTCACACGCACGCTCACCAGGTGAGCGCTCACTTACAGACAGCAGGTGGCCCACGCGGCCTCAAACGCAACAGCGGCCCGCCGAGAGTGAGGGAACGTTGAAACGAAGAAGCGGGGGGAGACCCTCGGAGTGCCAACACCCTCGGTCTAGGGCCAAACAACAACCCTAAACACACGAAACCAAATGGAAAAGGCAAACAAAATAGAACAATCCACGGAGCTGCGCCAGCGTATTGAAGACGTTGGGGCGCTTGTCGTCGTGGAGTTTTCTGGATTGACCGTCGCAGAGGCGGAAGATCTCAGAGGCCGATTTCGTGAGGCTGGATGTAGCTACAAGGTCTACAAAAATTCAGTCATCAAATACGCGGTGGATGGCACGAAGCACGCTCCCTTGGGAGAGATCCTCAAGGGGACTTCAGGTCTCGCGTATCACGAAGAGGATCCGGGCGCTCCCGCTCGGATCGCAAAGGAGTTCATCAAAGATCACGAAGATCACTTCGGCATCAAGGGCGGCATCATCGATGGCGCGCTTCTTGACCCGGGTGGTGTGGATCGACTGGCGGCGATGCCAGGACCCCTCGAACTCAAGGCTCAACTCCTCGCGCTGCTCAGTACACCAGCAACCCAGATGGTCCGCGTGCTCAATGCGCCGGCCCAGAATCTACTCAACGTTCTCAACGCAAAGAAAGACAAGGAAGCCGCCTAAGGCGAGTTTGCTTCCCTTGTCGTGAACCAACATCTCTACCCCGTGGATGGCCCATCAGCGGCACATCCACTCGAAGAAGAAAGAATCAAAGGAAACTAAAATGGCAGATCTTACCCGTGACCAAGTCATCGATTACCTCAGCAGCCTCCCCGTGATGGAGATCGCAGAGCTCGTCAAAGAGCTCGAGGACAAATGGGGCGTCAGCGCAGCAGCGCCTGTCGCCGTCGCCGCCGCTGGCGGTGGTGCCGCTGAGGCAGCCGAAGAGCAGACCGAGTTCGACGTCGTGCTCAAGAGCTTCGGCGAGAAGAAGATCAACGTGATCAAGGCCATCCGCGCTGAGATCCAAGGTCTTGGCCTCAAAGAGGCCAAAGAGCTCGTGGAGAGCGCTCCCGCCACCGTCAAAGAGGCACTCTCGAAGGAAGACGGCGAGAAGCTGGTCAAGGCGCTCAAAGACGCCGGCGCCGACGCAGAACTCAAGTAGTTCGAACTGGCCGATGCTCCCGCGTCGCGGGGGCATCGGTG
>CALKDV010000360.1 GCA_938084085.1 uncultured Nannocystaceae bacterium | reverse complement strand
CAGTCGACGGGCTCTTTGTTGACGACAGAACACCGAAAAAAGTGCGAAGCGGGTGTGGCTCGCATCTTTCGTCGTAAATTTACTTCGTTGGGTTTGATACAAAAAAATCTTGATGGAATTTCGGAGGAGGCCTGGACACGCCATTGTTCGGCAACAGCCGCAGAGATTGGCGTCCTGGTCATCGAACCTTCTGGCCGTGTCCGCTACGTCTCCCCGTCGACCAGGAACATTTGCTTCGGCAGCCTCGCGGTGGGCGAACCTGTCCCTGGTGGGTCCACGAGCGACCCCGAACGATCGGTGGGCGACGCGCCGTCCTCCCTCAGGCAACTCCAGATCTCCCCGCCGAACGGCGGGAGCCCGAGCACGGTCGTGCTTCACCCGATCGATCTCAAAGAAACCAGCGTCGAGCTCTATTTGGTGTACGCGCACACCCTAGATTCCGCGCTGTCTCGTCGCGTTGAGTCCATCGTCGCCTTCTTGAGCCGCCCCGCGAGCGACGATATCTGCATGCTCATCCACCTCGATGACGGAACGGTGGTCCAAGCGACCGACGCGGCCCTCAACGTGTTCGCGCGCCATCGAAACGCCATACTTGGGAACCGCTACTGCGACCTCGTGAAGGACCCGCGCGCCCATGAAGACCGCGGGATGGAGCTCGGGGTGACGTGCCGCCGGGAAAACACCATCTGCTTACCCGACAAGAAGCAGTTTACCTCTCGCGTGGACGTACAAAAGCTCTCTATCGGCGAGACGGTTCTGTTCCTACGGACCTACCACGAAACAGCTCCTCAAGCGCAGTCCTTGACCGGAGCACCATCGTCTCCGGATATCACCATGAAGCGATTCGCGGGTGGCATCGCACATGAACTCAACAACGTGCTCACCGTGATGGTCGCCGCCTTTGAGGAGCTCCGTGAATACGCAGACGAACCGGCCACGGTCCACGAGATCGCAGATGAGATCGAGGCCGCCACGGGGCGCGCGAAGAGCATGTCCCATCGCCTCCTCTCTTTGTCGGGTCGCGATTGCACCCGGACAGAGACCATCCAAATCTCGGAGCGAATTGAACACTGCGTCAAGGACCTGCAGAACTCGCTCTCCTCACAGCACTCGCTGTCTGCGGTCCTCGACACGATGACCGCCTCGATTGAGATGGACCGGCTGCGATTCGATCAAATCATCGAAATCCTCGTCTCCAACGCGTGCGAGGCCATGCCCAACGGAGGCTCGATCCTCATCGACGTCTCGATTAAGGAGCAGGCAGACACGCACACCAACCTCGCAACCATCAGCGTAAGTGACACGGGGCACGGCATCCCTCCCGAGACGTTACCCCACATCTTTGACAAGTTCTTCAGCACCCGCCCGCACGGGATGAACGCGGGTCTCGGCCTCGACACCGCGAAAGAATTCGTCGAGTCTGTCGGCGGGGACATCTTCGTCGCGAACTCGGAAAATACCGGGACCACAATCTCGCTGCGGCTCCCTTGCTCGTCCCTGGAGATGGTGGCTTCTACGGAAGAGGATGAGTCGTGCACGGAGACCAACCGAGGTCACCTGGTCATCGTCGTGGACGACGAGGAGTCGATCCGCAAGTATGTTCGGCGATGCCTTGAGAGGGAGGGGTATCGGGTCCTCTCCGCCCGCGATGGACGAGAGGGCTTCGAGCTCGTATCCCATTATCACCAGCGAAATCAACCGGTGAGCGCGGTCGTCAGCGACATGCTCATGCCGCGAATGGGAGGACCGGAGATGGCTCGCAAGCTGAACGAGGTCTGCCCGAACCTGCCCTTCCTCTTCATCTCCGGCTACACCAACGAGCGAGTGCCCGACTCCATCTCGGCCGATGTGGCGTTCTTAAATAAGCCCTTCGCTCACTCGGCGCTGTCGAGTACCTTGCGTCGCTTGATTACCAATCGACAGCCGCCCGCGATGGCGCCGCGTCCGTAACGCGAGCGCGTCGGGAATCACGATCTCTACTTCACGTCGATCGCGATGGAGAAGGTCTCCGTCACGGGCGAACACGAGGTCTCGATGCAGATGGCAAACTTGAGCTTGCCGTCGAGTTTCTCTTTGCCCGCGGCCTTTGCTTCGTAGTTCACCTGAAACTCAAGACCCTTGTGCTCGTCGAAGCGCTTCGCGTCCTGAAGCTTCAACTTGGTCTTGTTGACCGCCACTCCGGTAGACGGCGTGACACTCAACGAGGTCGGAAACTCGCGATTCAGGTGCCATTCACCCTTGGGGGTCACCGTTACCGTCGCCGCGGCCGACTCCCCTTTTTTCGCAGCTGCGGCGGTGTACGTGAGGGTGTAGCGATCGTCTTGCTTGGACTCCGCCGCGGCGCCGTGAGACACCTGAGGAGCGACGAGGTGGGCTGCAAAGCCGACAGACAAGGCGAGGGCACTGATGGAGAGGAGCTTGAATCGCATGACAAACCTGGGGCGCCCTCATGGGTGGGCCGCCGATGGACGTTAGCCTATGGCGCCGCATTCATCCGTGGCAATTCTCAAATCCAAGCCCGCCTGTCGCGATAAAAAGGATCCATGGGCAGCGCATGGCCCGTGGAGACGGCGGCGCGCGCAATGCGCCATGACTCCTCATGCGGACCTTCGATCCACGGCGGTATTCAAGCACGGGCGGCGCCCGTACCTCCCCCTTCGCGGCTGCCGCTACTGGGTGAACAGCAGCCAGGTGAGCTCATGCAGCCCCTCACCGACCTCGCTGAGCTCGAGGCTGTTGCCGTCGGCGCTCACGACACCGCTGGCCACCTGATGAATGGCGGCGTTGTCTTTTTCGATCTCGAAGACGTTCACGGTCTCCCCGGCCGCCAAGCCAAGTCCTGAGTTCACTTCGATCCCAAAGCTGCCCTCGGTGATCTTGGTACCGAAGGGATACAGGGTCCACGCCGCGATAATCGGGCCAAACTCCGGGACTTCCGTCAGCCACCAGCCGCTCTCGGGCACCTCGGACGCGCCCACTTCTGCCGCGGGTGTCGCGACGAGGCCAACCTGAGTCAAGGCCGGGTCAAAGGTCAGCGCGAGCGTGCCGTCGAGATCAAAGGTGGTCGTACCCGTGACCGCGGTCAAGTCGGTCACCGACGCCACCTCAGGCACCATAACGGAGGGAGGAGATAGGGAAATATTGTCGTCGGCGGCCACTTGCTGCTGGAAGGCCTGGCCGGTCGGGTATCGACCCTCGGCGGCACCTCCGAGCACCTTAATATTCCAGAGGCCTGCTGTCTTCACCTCGATCTCGAAGACCCCGGTGGCGGGATCTACGGGAAAAGGGATGCAGGACATGACAAAGCCGTCCGGGCTGATGGGTCCGCAAAACTCTACCCGTGGCATCGGGAGGAAATCTCCGTTGAGATCCGTGACGACGCCGTCAATGTTAGCGATGACAGGACTCCCACCGTCGCCGTCGCCGTCCCCGTCCCCGTCGCCATCTCCGTCTCCCGACTCAGTCATCGTGTCGGCCCCTTCAGAGCTGCCGTCTTCAGCGGCCGGATCGGTGCATCCGACCAGGAGGGGGAGAGCCATGGAAACCAACAAGAGTCGCTTCATGGGGCAGAGTCTAGCCTGGGCGCGTGGGGTCGTCCACGCGTCAACGACGACCAAATCATGGAGAACTCACACATTGGGGCGCTACATTCGCGCGCGCCGCCGGAGTCTATCCCTTAGAAACTCAACACCAAATCGGCTCTGACGCCCTGAAAGTCGGGCAACATCCGGCACGAGCCGTTCACACACAGCAGCCCGCCGACCTGACGACCCGCGAAGACACGAAGGAAGGAGGACGCGAGGAAGTTGATGCGCGCCTCCATGCCGGGCCAAAGGTGCGGCTTGCGGTTGCAGCTCGCCTCGTCATCGCATGGCTGCTCTTGGAGCTTGGGTTCATCGAGCAGCGGGGCGAACTCGCTCGAGAAGCCTCCGATGAACGCCAGGGTGAAGAAGGGCGATAGGCCGTAACCAAGGATCGCGTTGCCACGATGAAAGGTCTTCGCGCGGCCTTTTTGCACGTGCTCAAATCGCCAGTCAACACGCAACGAGAGCGAGTGCGACATCCCCCTCGTCCGTCCCACGACCTGATTAATATAAAGTTCCGCGTGTGGAAGCTTGCGCAGGTACGGCTTGACGCCGGGGGCTGGCGCGCGCTGGTAGCCCTCCCAACGATATCCGGCGCTCGCCTGGACCTCGCTGCCCGTCTCCGGCTCCCGCCAGCGCATCCCCACGTAGCCGTGATGCGCCATCTCGCCCTCATTGGGATCGAGCATCTTCTGCTCGTTGGTAGTGCCAAACACGTACCCGAGATAATTTCCATACAAGGTGACCCGAGATTTCTTCAGCGTGTGATCCACCAGGATCCGCGCGCCCGCCGTGTTCCCCGCCGCGGGAATGATCTGATCCGCTCGCTCGAGCGTTGGGGCCTCTGCGTATTGAATCGTGGTCGCGGAGGGCTCTTTCGCAACGATGTAGTTGTCGTAGTATTTGCCCTCAATGAGCACCGAAGTGTCGCCGAAGGTCAGCACGTTCGACATGTAGGCGGCGATCCCGTTGTCGACGTAGGAGGGGTAGTTCTCGCGGTGGTGGTAGTTGCGCATGAGCCCCGTGACCCCCGCGAAGATGTCCCAATGCCTGGCGATTCGCTTGCGCCCGATATCACCGCCGACCAGGTGGAGCCCTTCGTATTGGTCACCGAGGAGCTCGCCAAACCACATAAAGACGTAGTGCCCACCGACACGCACCTTGCCAGGCAACTTCCCCTCCACGCGGGTCCCCGCGATGATGTCGGAACACATCGTCCACAACCGATTGCCGTACTTGTTTCGAGCGAGCCCTGGGGTCTGAGCGCACAGCTCATGGGGATAGCCGGGGTCCGTGAAGAGCGTCCGCGTCGCGAAGTCGGTT
This sequence comes from uncultured Nannocystaceae bacterium, assembly GCA_938084085.1. Classification (GTDB taxonomy): domain Bacteria; phylum Myxococcota_A; class Polyangia; order Nannocystales; family Nannocystaceae; genus JAAZXR01. The sequence goes on along the minus strand of CALKDV010000360.1, from coordinate 449 downwards.
TGTTGGCGATTCGCCACGCCGCCGATGGCAGACATTGAGAATTTCTTCAGATCTAAATCGAGACGGGTGCCCTTAATCGTCGCGTCCACGCCGATGTCGGCAATCTTTCGAATTGAGAGCGCGATGCCGCGACCATAATTCACGTTGAAGTCGCCGATGGTCGCCTTAAATTTGCGGCTGTCCACCCGGAGTTGAAATCGCTCGATGCGGTAGTCGCTGCCGTAGCGGCACTGCTCCGCTTCGTTGTCCGACACGACTCCATCGTCGTCAAAGTCGCAGAGCGCCTGGGGCTTCGCGTTGAACACGTTGTGGGTGTCCACCCGCATCGACGTCGAAATTCGCCACTTCTTCAGGCGCGTGTCGGCGCCGAAGTTAACATAGTTGACCAACGCCATGAATTGGTCATCGTTCGTGACCGCGTTGTAGTTGTTGCCAAAATAATCGAAGAA